>NZ_JBMDWU010000612.1:0-61117 GCF_048594385.1 Micromonospora sp.
GTGGCCGAACACCCGCTCAAGGCCAGCGCGCGGGCCTTCGGTCCCAACGTGCTCGACGCCGACGGGCCCAGCCACCGGGCATTCCGCGCCCTCCTCGCACCGATCCTGTCCGCCGGGCGGATCGCGGAGTACCGGACGTCGCTGATGCCCGGACTCATCCGGGAACTCGTCGACAGCATCGTCGGCGTCGAGACCGACGACTTCTACAACTCCTTCGCCCACCGGGTGCCGTACGGGATCGTCTGCACGATCCTCGGGATCGACGTCGCTCTGGTGGACCGGTTCCACGAGCTGACCCGTCCGCTGGCACGGCTGCTGGACTACCCCACCCGGGAGACCGACGAGACCCACGCCAACGTCGCCGAGCTGCTGCGGCTGATCGAGGAGCAGCGAGCGGCGGGAACCAGCGGCGAGCAGTCCCTGCTGGAGACGATCGAGCGGACCCGGGACCGCAAGGGCATCTCGCTGACCGACGACGAGGTGCGCTCGACGGCACTGCTGTTCTTCCTGGCCGGCACCGAGACCAGCAGCGCGTTCATCACGTCGCTCGTGTACTGCCTGGGGCGTGGCCTCTTCGGCCTGGACGAGCTGCGCGACGACACGGTCCGCGACGACTACCTCGAGGAGGTCCTCAGGCTCTACCCGCCCGTGCAGACGATCGTCAGGTTCGCCGGTGACGACCTGACCATCCAGGGGGTGCGAGTGCCGCGGCACTCGGCGGTGCTGGCCTCGATCGCCGGCGCCAACCGGGATCCGCGGGTCTTCGACCACCCCGACCGGTTCCAGACCGGCAGACCCATGCGGGGTTCGCTCCCCTTCGCGGTGGGAGCGCACGCCTGCCCGGGGGCCATGCTCGCGAAGACGGAGTTCTCCCTGCTCGTCGCGGAGATCGTCGAGCGCTGCTCGGACGTGGTCATCACCCGCGACCGCCTCGGCATGGAGAGCCAGTCGTTCTCGCACCCCACCGACTTCTCCATCGAGTTCAGGACGAGACAGGGAAAGAGGTCATAGTGGAAAGCAAGCTCGCCTCGCTGCGCAGGTGGCTCGACGGTCTGCACGAGGAGCCGTTCGACATCCAGGACGACACCGACCTGATCCAGTCGGGGGCGGTGACCAGCCTCCAGTTCGTCCAGATGGTGATCGAGATCGAGCGTCTGCACGGGCGCAAGCTCGACCCGGGTGTGATCACCATCGAGTCGATGCGCACCCTCAAGGCCATCGACACGGCCGTCTTCCAGGCTGCCTGATGGCAGCGGAACCCACCCGGGCGGCAGTGGTCTCGGGCACGTCGTCCGGGATCGGCGCGGCCGTGGCGGCGGAGTTCCTGCGCCGGGGTTACACCGTCGTCGGGCTGTCCCGACGCGGCAACCCCGGGCTCGCGGAGCACAGCGGCTACCTCGACCGGGTCGCCGACCTGCGTGACCCCGACGCCGTGCGGGCCGCGCTCCGCTCCGTCGCCGACGTCACCGCGCACGGGGTCAGGGCCGTGGTCCTCAACGCCGGAGTCGCACCGGACCCGGTCGATCTGATCAAGACCGAATGGCAGGTGGTGGCCGACACCTACGAGACCAACATCCGCACGGCACTGAACCTCGTCCAGGAAACGGCACCGTTGCTCGCCCGCGGCGGCGGTGGCTCCCTGACGTTCGTCGGGGCGAGCCTGGCGAACGGCTACCAGCCGGACCGCTGGGCCTACGCGGCCAGCAAGGCCGCGCTGACCACCCTGATGCGGGCGTGCTCCGTCGAGTTCGCCGACGACGGCATCGTGGCGAACGAGGTCCGTCCCGGCCCGGTGGCGACCGCCATGACGATGACCGGGCTGGACGCCGAGGTGAACGAACAGATCCTCCGCGCCGTCAACGCGGGATTCGGCACGGACTGGCTCAAGTCCGCGCGCACCGTGGCGCAGTGGATCGTCGCCCTCGCCGAGTTCCCGTCCAACGGACCCACCGGTCAGGTCTTCAACTACAGCCGCAAGGTGCTGTAACCCACCCGAAAGGCAGGCAGCCATGTCGCACCACCCTGCTTCCGAGCAGCTCCTCGACCTGTTCAACTGGGCCTCTCCCGGCATGCTGGTCACCGATGCGAACGGCGCCGTGGTGCTGGCCAACAAGGCCGCCACCGAACTGCTGAGGAACGACGCCGCAGCCGGCACCGTGGTCGCCACCGCACTGGGCGTGCCCGACTACGCCGCGCTCCTGACGGCCGGGACGCCGGTGGAGAACCGGGAGGCCACCTTCGCGAACCCCGACTTCGCCTCCGGTTACGCCAACCTCGGCTTCGGTCAGGTCGACGGCCGGACCTACGGCTTCTGGGCCCTGCGGCCGGTCACCACCCATCCGACGCCCTCCCCCGCTCCGGCGGAAGGGTCCTCCACCGCCCAGGCGTGGATCGACCAGGTGAACCGGTCCCGCGAGTCGTACGTGCCGGTCGACGCGGAGGCCGTCCCGTTCCTCCAGGCGTACTACGACAACTGCCCGGTCGCCATCCACCTGATCGAGGAGGACGGCACGGTCGCCTACGCCAACTGGAAGGACATCGCGATCGTCGGGGCGAGCGCGCAACCCGACGCCTACGTCGGCCACCACATCCGCCGCATCTACGCCGACCAGGACGTCGTCGACGACTTCCTCGGCCGCTGGGGCGAGGACGCCCCGATCATCGACTTCCGGGCGGACTTCCTCAACGGCGGGAAGCGGGTCCCGGTGGTGATCTTCTCCACGGCCAAGGTCGAGGACGACAAGCTGAAGAACACCCGCTGCTTCGTCTTCCCCGACAGCCACCCGCACCTCAAGCGGGACAGGGTCACGGTGCTGGACCTCGACTTCTGAGTCGACGCCGCACGTCACGGCGGTGCGCACCGGGACGCCGGGCCCGGCGGGCGACCCCCGCCGGGGCCCGGTCACGCCCACCGACCCCCTCGTACGCCGTCCCGTGCCCGGGGAACACGGCCCGCACCCCTGCCCGCCACGGCGGTCGGCCCACCGGCCCACCACCTGCTGTGTCCGGACGTGATCCGCGCCGGGTACCCACACCGGACCCCGAGCGCGGTCTGGACGTCCGCAGCCCTCGTGAAGGAGACCGACCGTGTCTGAAACGCCCGCGCCGCGATCCGGGGTGGACACCCACTGCCCGTACTGTTCCCTGCAGTGCGGCACCCGGCTGCACGGTGATTCCCCCGCCCGGGTCACGGTGCGGCCGACCGGCTTCCCGGTCAACCAGGGTCGGCTCTGCCAGAAGGGCTGGACCGCGGCCGAGGTCCTGCGGGCCACCGACCGGCTGTCCCGGCCGCTCGTCCGCGGTGCGGACGGCCGGCTCCGGGAAGCCTCCTGGGACACCGCGCTGGACGCCGCGGCGGCGGGCGTGCGTCGGATCCACGCCAGGCACGGCCGGGACGCCGTGGCGGTCTTCGGCGGCGGTGGCCTAACCAACGAGAAGGCGTACCTGCTGGGCAAGTTCGCCCGCGTCGCCCTGCGCACCAGCCACATCGACTACAACGGCCGGTTCTGCATGTCGTCCGCGGCGGCGGCCGGCAACGCGGCGTTCGGGCTGGACCGGGGGCTGCCCTTCCCCGTCACCGATCTGCGCACCGCGCGGACCGTGCTGCTGGCAGGGGCGAACGTCGCCGAGACCATGCCGCCGTTGCTCCAGCACCTCGACCGGGCCGAACTGATCGTCATGGACCCCCGACGCACCGCCACGGCACAGCGCGCGGCGCTGCACCTGCAACCCGCACCGGGCACCGACCTCGCGCTGGCGCTCGGCCTGCTGCACGTCGCCCTCGTGGAGGGACTGGTCGACCAGGCCTACGTCCGCGAACGCACGCGCGGCTTCGACCCGGCGGCGCAGCGGGCGACGGCGTGGTGGCCGGAGCGGGTCGAGGAGGTCACCGGGGTCCCGGCGGGCGCACAGCGTCGTGCGGTCCGGATGCTCGCCCGCGCCGGCGGGACGTACCTGCTCACCGGTCGGGGGGTCGAGCAGCACAGCACGGGCACCGACACCGTCTCCGGGTTCATCAACCTGGCGCTCGCCCTCGGTCTGCCGGGCCGGGCGGGCAGCGGCTACGGGTGCCTGACCGGGCAGGGCAACGGCCAGGGCGGCCGGGAGCACGGGCAGAAGGCCGACCAGTTGCCCGGCTACCGGTCCATCACGGACCCCGCGGCGCGCGCCCACGTCGCCCGGGTGTGGGGCGTGACGCCCGACGACCTGCCCGGCCCCGGCCGCAGCGCCTACGAACTCCTGGACGCGCTGGGCACCGAACAGGGCCCCCGGGGGCTGTTCGTCTTCGGCTCGAACCCCGCGGTCTCCGCACCACACGCAGCGCACGTGACCGGGCGGCTCGCCTCCCTCGACCTCCTGGTCGTGGCGGACTTCGTCCCCTCGGAGACGGCCCGACTGGCCGACGTGGTCCTGCCGGTGACCCAGTGGGCCGAGGAGGAGGGCACCCTGACCAACCTCGAAGGGCGGGTGCTGCGCCGTCGACGCCTGCTCTCCCCTCCCGCGCAGGCCCGCAGCGACCTCCGGGTGCTGCGCGACCTCGCCGTACGTCTGGGCGAGCCGGCGGGCCGCTACCCGGACGATCCGCGGGAGGTGTTCGAGGAACTGCGGGTCGCCTCCCGTGGCGGCCGGGCCGACTACTCGGGCATCTCCTACCAGCGGCTGGACGCCGGGGAGGCCCTGCACTGGCCGTGCCCGGACACGTCGGACGCCCACCCGGGCACCCCACGGCTCTTCCTCGACCGGTTCGCGCACCCCGACGGCCGGGCCCGGTTCGTGGCGGTGGACCACCGGGGGCCGGCAGAGGAGACCAGTGCCGCCTACCCCTTCTACGCCACGACGGGCAGGGTTCTCTCGCACTACCAGTCGGGCGCGCAGACCCGCCGGGTCCGGGAACTCACCGAGGCGGTTCCCGAGCCGTTCCTGCAGATCCATCCCGACAGCGCGGCGCGGTGCGGGCTGGTCGAGCGTGGTCTCGCCGTGGTCAGCTCCGCGCGCGGCAGCATGACGGCCCGGGTCAGGCTGGACCCGACGATGCGCCCGGACACCGTGTTCGTGCCCTTCCACTTTCCCGGCGACGGGCGGGCGAACCGGTTCACCCATCCGGCCCTGGACCCCCGCAGCGGCATGCCCGAGTTCAAGGTGTGCGCCGTACGGATCACCCCTCGGAAGGAGTGACAGGATGAGCGACGTCGTCGTGGTCGGTGCCGGACCGTCGGCCCACCGGCTCGTGGAGCGCCTGCGCCACCACGGTTTCGTGGGAACCCTCACCCTGCTGGGGAGCACACCGGACGGTCGGCCTCCGTCGCCGTTCGGTGCCCGGGACACCGAGGACGCCGACGGGACGGGCCCGCCGTCCCCGTTCACGGTCCGGGGCCGGGTCGCCGGGGTGCGCCGCATCGATCGGGTCCGCCGCCGGGTGCTGGCGTACGCCGCCGGGACGGAAACTGCGTACCCGTACGACGTTCTGGTCCTCGCCACGCCCGCCCGACCGCTGATCCCCGACGTCGCGGGCCTGGTCGGCGTCGACGGAGGTCCGGCGGAGGGCGTCGTCGCACCGGGTCCGGCCGCCACCGTGGCCGGGGCCACCGGGGACACCGTGGTCGTCCTCGGCGACGGTCCGTCCGCAGTGGAGACCGCGAGCGCCCTGACCGCCCGGGGCACCGCCACCACCCTGGTCTGCACCACCCCCCACCCGCTCCACGGACAGCTGGGCGCAACCTGCAGCGCCATGCTCGCCGAGGAGCTGGAACGGGCCGGGATCACGGTGGTCGGTGGGGCGACCGTGGTGGGCCGCTCGGCGGGCCGGCTCCGGTTGGCCGACGGGACCACCCTGCGTGCCGACCCGCTCGTCGTCGCCGCCGGCACCACCCCCGACACCGCGCTCGCCCGACGGGCCCGGCTGGACGTCCACACCGGGATCGTGGTCGACGACCGGCTGCGGACCAGCGACCCGCTGATCCACGCCTTCGGGGACGGCACCGAACACGACGGCCACGTCGTGGACAACCCCGTCGACACCTGGGAGCAGGCCGAGGCCCTGGCCGAGATCCTCACCGGCCGCACCGCCCGTTACCTGCCCCGCCCGCGGGCACTGCGCCTGCGTACCGACCTGGTGGACGTGGCCACGATCGGCTCCCCCGCCGAGCTGCGCCGGCCCGGCACCCGTCTGGTCGGCCTCAACGACCGGCCGCGCCGACGCTATGCGCGGCTGGCCCTGCGTGACGGGCACGTCGTCGCCGCCGTGCTGCTCGGCCTGCCGCAGGCCATCGCCACGATCGGGTTCCTGCACCGACGCGGACAGCCCCTTCCCTCGGACCGGCTCGGTCTACTGCTGGGCCTGCCGCCCCGACCGGCCTCGGACGGTGCCCCGGCGGACGTGGACGGGCCGGTCTGTCTCTGCAACGACGTCCGGGAGCGGACGCTGTTGCGGGCGTGGCGGGCGGGTTCCCGCACGGTGGCGGCGCTCGCCGAGGCGACCCGGGCGACCACCGGGTGCGGCGGCTGCGGCCGGGCCGTGGCGGAACTCTGCGGCGTCTGGGAGCGGGCGTCATGACGCGGACGCTCGTCGTCGTCGGGCACGGCATGGTCGGTCACCGGCTCGTCGAACGACTCGGGGTTCTCGACGGCGGGCGGCGCTGGCGCGTCGTCGTCCTGGCCGAGGAGCACCACCCCGCCTACGACCGGGTGAGCCTCTCGTCCTACCTGGACGGCAAGAGCAGGAGTGACCTCACCCTCCCGGGGGTCGACTTCCGCAACGACCCCCGGATGGACCTCCTGCTGGGCTGCCCCGCCGTCGCGGTGGACCGGGCCGCCCGTGCGGTGTCGACGGGCCGGGGCGACCGGATCGGCTACGACGCCCTGGTGCTGGCCACCGGGTCCCGCCCGTTCGTCCCTCCGGTTCCCGGCCACGACCTGCCCGGCTGCTTCGTGTACCGCACCTTCGACGACCTCGACGCCCTGCGCGCCGCGGCACGCCCCGGCCGCGCCGGTGTCGTCGTCGGGGGCGGGCTGCTCGGGCTGGAGGCGGCGAACGCCCTGCGGCTGCTCGGCATGCGCCCGCACGTCGTGGAGACCGCCCCGCACCTGATGCCGGCGCAACTCGACCCGGGTGCCGCCGGGGTCCTCCACCGCCACGTCACCGGGCTCGGCCTGCGGGTGCACTGTGCCACCGCCACCACGTCGATCGACGCCGGGGCCGACGGCACGGTCGCCAGCGTCACGCTGTCGGACGGAACCGTGCTGGATGCGGCGCTGGTGGTCTTCGCGGCGGGTGTCCGGCCACGGGACGAGCTGGCCGAGGCCATGGGCCTCGAACGCGGCGGACGCGGCGGCATCCTCGTCGACGGCCTCTGTCGTACCGGTGACGAGCGGGTCTGGGCCGTCGGTGACTGCGCGGCCGTGCGCGGACGCTGCTACGGCCTGGCCGCCCCCGGTTACCGGATGGCCGACAGTGTGGCCCGCCAGCTGACCGGAGAGCACCCCGAGCCGTTCGACGACGCCGGCACCGCGACCACCCTCAAGCTTCTCGGTGTGCGGGTCGCCGCCTTCGGCGCCACGGGCACCGACGGCGGTGCCGTGGTGGAGGTCGTCTTCGCGGAGGGGGCCGACCGCTACGCCAAGGTGCTGCTGAGCCCGGACGGCGGCCACCTGCTGGGCGGAATCCTCGCCGGCGACACCGGCTCCTGTGCGGCGGTCCGGTCCTTCGTCGGCCGCCCGCCACCCGCCGACCTGGAGCAACTGCTCCTGCCCTGAGTCCTCCCGCCAAGGAAAGGAACACCGCTATGCAGACCATCGCCTTTCTCGGCCTCGGCACCATGGGCAGCCCGATGGCTGTCAACCTGTGCAAGGCAGGGTTCACCGTGTACGGCTGGAACCGCAGCGCCGGAAAGGCGGAGCCGCTGCTCGCGGCGGGCGGCCGGTCCGCGGCGTCGATGCCCGACGCGGTCCGGGACGCCGACGTGGTGATCACCATGCTCCCGGACGCCCCCCAGGTCGAGGAGATCGCCTACGGCCCCGACGGTGTCCTGGCCCATGCCCGTCGGGGGAGCCTGCTGATCGACATGTCCACCATCGCCCCGCACAGCTCGATCACGCTGGCCCGCGTCGCCGCCGAGCACGGCATCCGTGTCCTGGACGCTCCGGTGGCCGGCGGTGAGGCCGGAGCGGTCGACGGCATCCTGTCGATCATGGTTGGTGGGGACACCGGCGACGTCGAGGAGGCGCGGCCCGTCTTCGAGGCCCTCGGCAGGACCGTCACGCACTGCGGAACCCACGGTCTCGGCCAGACCGTGAAGGCCGCCAACCAGCTGGTCCTCGCGATCAACATGCAGGCGTGCGCGGAGGCCGTGGTCTTCCTCGAGAAGGCGGGTGTGGATCTCGAAGCCGCGCTCGACGTGCTCAGCGGTGGTCTCGCCGGCTCCAACGTGCTCACCCGTAAGAAGCCGAACTTCCTGCGGCGCGACTACACGCCCAGCTTCACAATGGGTCTGCACCACAAGGACATGGGCATCGTCGTCGACACCGCACGCGCCGTCGGCGTCGCCCTCCCCCTCGGGGGAATCGCCGCGCAGCTCGTGGCGTCGGCGGTGGCCCGGGGCGAGGCGGGCCTCGACCACTCGGCCCTGCTCCGGGGCGTCGAGCTGCTCAGCGGCTACGACCGTGGGTAGGGAACGTCCCCCGACCCGTACCGGGAATCGCCGACCCGGGTTCGCCATGCGGCCGGGCGCGCTCGACCGAGACGTGGTGGCGGCCGATCGGCAGCATCAGCGGCCGGCCGGAGACCGGGTCGACGATGACCCGGCTGTCCAGGCCGAAGACGGCGCGGACGCAGTCCTCGGTCAGCACCTCGGCCGGCGGTCCGGCCGCGTGCAGGCCGCCGTCGGCGAGCGCGATGAGGTGGCCCGCGTAGCGGGCCGCCATGTTCAGGTCGTGCAGCACCATCACGATGGTGGTGCCGCGCGTGGCGTTCAGGTCGGTGAGCAGGTCCAGCACCTCGACCTGGTGGCTGACGTCGAGGAAGGTGGTCGGCTCGTCGAGCAGCAGCAGGTCGGTCTGCTGGGCCAGCGCCATCGCGATCCACACCCGTTGGCGCTGGCCGCCGGAGAGTTCGTCGACCGACCGGTCGGCCCGGTCGGCGGGGGGGGTGGCGTCGAGGGCGGCGGCGACCGCGCGGTCGTCGTCCCGGCTCCAGCGGGACAGCAGCCGCTGGTGCGGGTTGCGGCCCCGGCCCACCAGGTCAGCCACGGTGATGCCCTCCGGCGCGACAGGTGACTGGGGCAGCAGGCCGAGGGTGCGGGCCAGTTCCTTGGCCGGCGTCCGGTGCACCTGTCGGCCGTCGAGCATCACGTGACCGGTGCGCGGGGCGAGCAGCCGCGACATCGACCGCAGCAGCGTCGACTTCCCGCAGGCGTTGGCCCCGACGATCGCGGTGATCCGGCCGGGCGGCACGAGCAGGTCGAGCGATTCGATGACGACGCGGTCGCCGTAGCCGACTGTCAGTTTGTCGGTCGTCAGTGCGTGGTCGGTGGTCACAACGATCCTCCGGCGCGGTTCGTGCGGACGAGCAGGTAGATGAGGTACGGGGCGCCGAGCACCCCGGTGATCACCCCCACCGGGAAGCGGATGTCGAAGGCGAACTGGCCGATGAAGTCGGCGACCAGCACCAGCAGCGCGCCGACGAGGGCGGCCGGCAGCAGCGGCGAGCCGCCGGCCCCGACGAGCCGGGCGGCGATCGGCCCGGCCAGGAAGGCCACGAACGCGATCGGCCCGGTGGCCGAGGTGGCGAAGGCGATCAGACCGACGGCCGCGACGATCGAGACCAGCCGGGTACGTTCCAGCCGGGTGCCCAGCGCCGCCGCGGTGTCGTCGCCGAGTTGCAGCATGGTCAGGCTGCGGGCCTGACTCAGCAGCACCGGACCGAACAGGGCCAGCGCGACCAGCACCGGCACCGTCTCGTCCCAGGTGGAGCCGTTGAGGCTGCCGTTGAGCCAGCGGGTCGCCGCCTGCAGGTCCCACTGGCCGGCCTGGTTGAGGATGTACGCGGTGGCGCTGTTGAGCATGGCGGCGATGCCGATGCCGATCAGCACCAGCCGGGTGCCGGCCACGCCATCTTTGAACGACAGCAGGTAGATGAGCACGGCGACGCCGAGCGCGGCGACGATGGCGAAGACCGCGACGCCGGTCTCGTCCAGGCCGAGCACGATGATGGCGAAGGCCGCGGCGGCGCTCGCCGCCGAGCTGATGCCGATGATGTCGGGGCTGGCGAGCGGGTTGCGCATCATGGTCTGGAAGGTGACCCCGCCCATGCCGAAGCAGAGGCCGGTCGCCAGGGCCAGGACCGTGCGGGGCAGCCGGAGTTCACCCACGGTGAACGACGCGCCGGGCACGGTCTCGCCGAGGATCACCCGCAGCACGTCGCCGGCCGGGTAGAAGGTCCGCCCGACCATCAGCGAGACGACGACCATGGCGGCCACCGCCAGGGTGAGCGCGGCGAGCACGGCGCGGCGTCGGCGGTTGCGCCGGACCCGGCCGCGGGTGACGGCCTCCAGGGTCGTGGTGCTCACAGTTCGCGTACCTTCTGCCGGCGGACGATGTAGATGAAGAAGGGGGCGCCGATCAGGGCGGTGATGATGCCGGCCTCGATCTCGTCGGGGCGGTTCACCACCCGTCCGGCGACGTCCGCGACGGTCAGCAGCGCCGCGCCGACCAGGGTCACGAACGGCAGCAGCCAGCGGTGGTCGAGCCCGACGAGCAGTCGGCACAGGTGCGGCACGATCAGGCCGACGAAGGCGATCGGTCCGGCGACCGCGGTGGCCGCGCCGCAGAGCACCACCGCACCGGCGGCGGCGATCCCCCGCACCAGGGCGACGCGTTCGCCGAGGCCGGCGGCGAGGTCGTCGCCGAGCGCGAGGGAGTTCAGGGCCCGGGCGCACAGCAGGCAGACGGCCAGCCCGGCGGCCAGGAACGGCAGGACCTGGCCGATGCTGTCCCAGCTGGCCCCGCCGACGCCGCCGACCTGCCAGGACTGGAAGTTCTCGGCGATGTCGCCGCGCGGCAGCACGACGGCGGCCACCAGCGACGCGAGGGCGGCGGAGGTGGCCGCCCCGGCCAGGGCGATCTTGAGCGGGGTCGCGCCGCCGCGACCGAGTGAGCCGACCGCGTAGACGAACAGCGCGGACACCGCCGCCCCGGCGATGGCGACCCAGATGTACGCGGTGGCGGTGTACAGGCCGACGGTGGCCAGGCCGACCGCGATGGCCAGCATCGCGCCCATGTTCACCCCGAGGATGCCCGGGTCGGCGAGCGGGTTGCGGGTGACGCCCTGCATCACCGCGCCGGACAGGGCCAGGGCCGCGCCGACCAGGGCGGCGAGCACCGTGCGGGGCAGGCGTTTGACCACGGCCGCCTGGTCGAGGGTGTCCTGGGTGCCGCCGAGCGCGGCGGTGATGTCGGCCCAGCCGACGATCCGGGAACCGAAGGCCACCGACGCGACCAGGGTCAGGGCCAGCGCGGCGAGGACGACCAGGAGCCAGGTCAGCCGCGTCCGGGCCGGGCGTCGCCGCGGGGCGACGTCCGGCCCGGATGTCGTCAGAGCGGTCATCAGAGCTTGTCGGCGGCTTTGCCGAGCAGGTCGACGTAGTCCTTGAGGACGTACGACACGCCGAGCGGCGTCGGGTTGGCGGCGGTGGCGACGGGGGTGCTGCCGGGCAGGGAGACGAAGGAGCCGCGCTTGATCGCGGGGATCTTGGACAGCAGCGGGTCCTTCTGGAGGGTGGCCAGGGTGGTGCCATCGGCGTCACCGTAGGTCACGATGATGTCCACGTCGCTGAGGTTCTGCACCTGCTCGGCGCTCTGGGTGAGGCTGAACTCCTTGGTCGTCGCGGAGGCCTTCGCGATGCTCTCCGGGTGCGTCATGCCGAGGTCGGTGAAGAACTGGGCCCGGGTGTCGTTCGTGGTGTAGAAGCTGATCTTGCTGAGGTCGGTCGGGTCGAGGTGGGTCAGGAACATCGCCGACCGGCCGGCCAGTTTCGGGTAGCGGGCGGCCTCGTCCTTCATCTGCTTCTCGATCTTCGCGATCAGCGCGTCGCCCTCGGCGGCCAGGCCGAGGGCCTTGCTCTCCAGCGTGATGCTGTCACGCCAGGACGTGGCCCAGGGTGCCTGCGGGTACGCGACGACCGGTGCGATCTTGGTGAGGGTGTCGTAGTCCTGCTTGGTCAGCCCGGAGTAGGCGGCCAGGATGATGTCCGGCCTGGTGTTCGCCACCGCCTCGAAGTCGATGCCGTCGGTCTCGTCGAACAGCACCGGGGTCGACGCGCCGAGTTCCTTGAGCCGCGCGGCGTCCCAGGGCAGCAGTCCGTCGCCGTCCTCGTCGCCGAAGTTGGCCTTGGCGTAGCCGACCGGGACGACGCCCAGGGCGAGGGGGACCTCGTGGTTGGCCCAGTTGACGGTGGCGACCCGCTCGGGCTTCTTCGCGATCGTGGTGGTGCCCAGCGCGTGGGTGACGGTCAGCGGGAAGGTCGCCGTCGCGGACCCGGACCCGGACGCGGCGGGCTTCTCGTCGACGCCGGAGGACCCGCCGCAGGCGGCGAGGGCGAGCGTGGTGGCGACCGCGACGATTCCGGTGAGCAGCCGGGTGGGACGCATACGGAGTACTCCAACTCACATAGTAAGGACAGGCTTACCTAAAACTTGATCGGTAAAGTACTCCCCGTTCCTGAGCCGTTGACCAGGGGGTACTACGTAGTGAGCAAGGTCAGTACCGGCTCTGCGGTCCTGCGCCGGGCGGTCGCCCGCAACGGGCGACGCCTCTGGACCGGCACGGCGCTGGCCGGCGTCTACCAACTCTGCGCGGCCCTGGTGCCGATCCTCGTCGGCGTCATCGTCGACCGGGCCGTCGCCACCGGTGCGGTGACCGCGCTGCTCGCCTGGACCGCGACCCTGGCGCTGGTCTATCTCGTCCTGGTGGTGACGTACCGCTTCGGCGCGCGCAACCTGCAACGGGCCATCGCCGAGGAGGGCCACCAGCTACGGGTCGAACTGGCGGCGAAGATCCTCCACCCACGGGTGCTGCGCACCGGCCGGCACACCGGCGACCTGCTCGCGGTCACCACCACCGACGCCGAGTACACCTCCTACCTGCTCGACCACATCCCACGGGTCACCAGCGCCCTGGTGGCGGTCACGGTCAGCGCGGTCGCGCTGCTGCTGATCTCGACGCCACTCGGGCTGACCGTGCTGATCGCCATCCCGGTCGTGCTGGCGGTCCTCACCCTCACCGCTCCGCTGATCGCCAGGCGCGTCAAGGACCAGCAGGACCAGGCCGGTCGGGCCAGCGCGCTCGCCACCGACCTGGTCACCGGGCTACGCCCGCTGCGCGGCATCGGCGCGCAGGACGCCGGGACCGGGCGGTACCGCCGGGTGAGCCGCCACAGCCTGGCCGCCACCCTGCGCGCCTCCCGGACCCAGAACGCGTACCTGGGCGCGTCCACCATGCTGAGCAGCCTGCTGGCCGGGGGCATCGCACTGATGGCGGGCTGGTTCGCACTGACCGGCCGCATCACCGTCGGTCAGTTCATCACGGTGATCGGCTCCGCGCAGTTCCTCGTCGAACCGTTCGGCGTGCTCGCGGTCGTACCCGGCTGGACGGCTGCCGCCCGCGCGGCGGCCGACCGGGTCGCCGCCGTCCTGCGGGCCGACGTGGTCCTGCCGCCGGGCACCGCCGTGCCCGACGGGTGCGAGCTGCGCCTGACCGACGTGACGTACGGCCCGCTGGCCGGCCTGCACCTGCACGTGCGCGCCGGGGAGTTCGTCGGCGTGGTGGCTCCCCGGTCGGCGGACGCCGAGGCGCTGGCGCGGCTGCTGGCGGTGCCCGACGGCCATACGGGTGACGTCCTGCTCGGCGGCGAACGGCTGGAGACCGTCGACCGG
This sequence comes from Micromonospora sp., assembly GCF_048594385.1. Taxonomy (NCBI): domain Bacteria; kingdom Bacillati; phylum Actinomycetota; class Actinomycetes; order Micromonosporales; family Micromonosporaceae; genus Micromonospora; species Micromonospora sp. The sequence continues at coordinate 13,927 of NZ_JBMDWU010000612.1, forward strand.
GACCGGGCGCGCCACCTGCTGCACAGCGAACCGCACCGCACCGACCTGTTCACCGGCACCCTCGCCACGAACGTCACCCTGCACGGCGACGGCGACGGACGGCTCGACGAGGCCCTGCGCGCCGCTGCCGCCGACGAGGTGGCGCACCTGCATCCGGCGGGCCTGCGGATGCCGGTCACCGAACGCGGCGCGAACCTCTCCGGCGGCCAACGGCAACGCGTCGCGCTCGCCCGCGCGCTGCTCGCCGGGCCGCCGCTGCTGGTCCTGCACGACCCGACCACCGCCGTCGACGCGGTCACCGAACAGGCCGTCGCCGACGGCATCCGGACGCTGCGGCACGGGTCGGACGGCGGTTACGGCACCGTCGTCATCACCAGCAGTCCGACGTTGCTCGCCGCCACCGACCGGGTCGTGTTCGTCGCCGACGGGGTCGTCGCCGCCGAGGGGACACACGCCGAACTCGTCGCCGACGACGACAGCTACCGCCGGGCGGTGCTGCGGTGACGTCCCCGACCCTGCCCGTGGCCAGCCCGCGCGAGAGCAGGGCGTGGCTCGGCGCGCAACTGCGGGCCCGCCGGGGGGCCGCCTCCGGCACGCTGGTCGTCGGGCTGCTCGCCGCCGCCACCGCGATCGTCCCCGCCTACGCCTTCGGCCTGCTGGTCGACCGGGTCCGCGCCGGCGGCGGCACCGAGGTGCTCGTCCCGGTCGCCGTGCTCATCGCGACCGCCGCCGTCGTCGGTGGTGCGGCCACCGGCGTCAGCGCCCACCTGATCCGCCGGTTGGGTGCGGGCATCCTCGCCGACCTGCGCGAACGCGCCCTGGACGTCGCGTTGCGGTTGCCCGTGGCGGTGCTCGACCGGGCGGGCCGCGGCGACCTGGTCTCGCGGGTCGGCGCGGACGTCAGCGCCATCGATCGGGCCGTCACCGAGGTCCTGCCCACCCTGGTCTCGGCCCTGTTGCTGGCGGCGATCAGCCTCGGCACGATCGTCGGCATCGACTGGCGGCTCGGGCTGGCCGGCGCGGTCGCCGTCCCGCTCTACGTGCTCGGTGCGCGGTGGTATCTCCCCCGGGCCGCGCCGGCCTACGCGGCCGAGCGGGTCGCCATCGCCCAGCGGTCCCAACGGTTCGTCGAGAGCGTGCAGGGCATCAGCACGGTGCACGCCTACCGGCTGGAGGACCGGCACCTCGGCGGCATCGCGGACGCCTCCGCCCGCGCCCGGGACCTCTCGACGAGCGTGTTCGCCCTCTACACCCGGTTCGTGGGACGGATCAACGCAGCGGAGCTGGCCGGGCTCGGCGCGGTGCTGGTGGTGGGGTTCCTGCTCGTACGCAGGGAAGCCGTCACCCTCGGCGAGGTGTCGGCGGCCGCGTTGCTGCTGCACCGGCTGTTCGGCCCGGTCCTGCAACTGATGGTCACCTTCGACAAGGCCCAGGACGCGGGGGCCAGCCTGGCCCGCCTCGTCGGGGTGCTGAGCACGGACCCGGACCGTCGCGCGGGCGGCACCAAGCCCGCGACGCACGACCTCGTGCTGGACGGCGTCAGCTTCAGCTACGACGGGGTGACGCCGGTGCTGCGCGACGTCTCGCTGCGGGTCGGGGCGGGCCGGGTGGTCGCGCTGGTCGGCTCCACCGGTGCCGGGAAGACCACCGTCGCGTCGATCGCCGCCGGGGTGCTGCGCCCCGGCAACGGCGTGGCCACCCTGGGCGGCGTTCCCGTCCCCGAGCTGCCCGCCCGGACGATCGCCCTGGTCAGCCAGGAGACCCACGTGTTCGCCGGGCCGCTCGCCGAGGACCTGCGGTTGGCCCGGCCGCAGGCCCCGCCGGAGGAACTCACCGCGGCCCTGGCCCGGGTCGGAGCCCTGACCTGGGCGCTCGCCCTCCCCGACGGGCTGGACACCGTGGTCGGCGAGGGCGGCCACCCACTGACCGCCGCGCAGGCGCAGCAGTTGGCGCTCGCCCGGGTGGTCCTGCTCGATCCGGCGGTCGTGGTGCTGGACGAGGCGACCGCGGAAGCCGGCAGCGCGGGGGCGCGGGACCTCGAACAGGCCGCCGCCGCGGCGTTGGCGGGACGCACCGCCCTGGTCGTCGCCCACCGCCTCACCCAGGCCGTGACCGCGGACCACATCGTCGTCATGGACCGTGGCGAGATCGTCGAGAGTGGCCCGCACGCCGAGCTGATCGGGGCGGACGGCAGCTACGCCCGGCTGTGGGCGGCGTGGACCGCCCGCGCCGACGGCACGCCGACCCGGGCCGGCGACGCGCCGGGATCCGCGGTGGTCGGCGGCGACCCGCCCGTACCGCGACCACGGCACGGGCGGTGGACCGGGCCGCCGCTGACCGCTCAGCGGGAGTAGAACTCCACCACGAGCTGCTCGTCGCAGATCACCGGCACCTCGTGCCGGGCGGGCTCGCGCAGCAGCGTGGCGCGCAGCCCGGTCAGCTCCACCGACAGGTACGGCCGGGGTCGGTCGTCGGCGTGCGCGCCGGCGGCGGCGAGCTGGAACGGTGGCAGGGTGCGGCTGCGCTCGCGTACCGCGACCACCTGGCCGGGCCGCAGCCGGTACGAGGGCCGGTCGACCTTGCGTCCGTCCACCGTGAAGTGGCCGTGCCCGACGAGCTGGCGCGCCTGGTAGATGCTGCGGGCCAGCCCGGCCCGGAGCACCAGCGCGTCGAGTCGCCGTTCCAGGAGGGCGACCAGCGACTCGCCGGTCTTCCCGACGCCCCGGGCGGCCTCGTCGAACGTGCGGCGCAACTGGGCCTCGCTGACGTTGTACTGATGGCGCAGCCGCTGCTTCTCCAGCAGCCGTACCTGGTAGTCGGAGGTCTTGCGCCGGTTGCGGCCGTGCACGCCCGGCGGGTAGGGACGCCGCTCGAAGTAGCGCACGCACTTGCGGGTCAGCGGAATGCCGAGGGCACGGGAGAGCCGGGCCTTGGGACGGGGGTGGTTCACGTTCGACGTCTCCGATCGGATGGTCTAGCCTGCGAGTTAGGTAAGGCTAACCTATGTTGAGGAGATAGGGATCATGCGACCCAGCCCGGCGGAGATCGTGCGCACCCTCGTCGCGGGACGACTGCCCGCCCTCGCCCACCTGGCCGGCAGCACCGGCCCGCACCAGGTCAGGCACGCCACCGACCCGGCCGGCCGGGTGCTGCTGCTGGTGCCGGCGTCCGGCGACCTCGCCACGGCACTCGCGCCGCCGGCCGGGGACACCGACGTCGCCACCGTCCTCGACGTGCTCGACCTGCCACCCACCGCCGACGCCCCATCGCTCGGCCGGGCCTGGGTCTCCGGCTGGGCCGAACGCCTCGACGGCGACACGGCGCGACAGGCCGCGATGGACTTCGCCGCCACCCGGCCCACCGGCGACCTGCTCGACGTGGGCAGCAGGTTCCAGCTGCACCGGTTCGCGGTGACCGAGGCCCGCTGGGAACGCACCGACGGCATGCGCCCGATCGACCCGCAGGCGTACGCGCAGGCCGAGCCCGACCCGTTGCACGCGGCCGAGGCGGACCTGGTGGCCGACCTCGCCGACCACCACGCCGAGCAGGTCACGGCCCACCTGCGCCGGCAGTTGAAGCTCTCCGGTGCCGAGTCGCCACGGGTGGTCCGGATCGACAGGTACGGCCTGACGGTCGCGTACGGTCGGCCCGGTGCGGTCCGACGGGCGAGGGTGAGCTTCGGACGACCCGTCGCCGACGTCGACGAGCTGTCCCTGCTGCTGCACCCGATGCTCTGCCCCCGGCAGGCGGCGGCCTGAACCCGCCGCGACGGCGCTGACGCCCGCTGCCACCCTGACTGCCGGCCGGATCCGGCCGGGGTCCGGTACCCCCGGACGTCGCCGACGCGACGGCTCCTGGCGCGCGGTCAACCCGGTCCGCCGGATACGGTGGTGCGGTTCACCGGGAACGTCCCCTGCGCGAAGGCGCAACGCCGCAGGTCGAGGCTCCCTGTACCAGTGAGGGTCCGGAGCCGTTATGCAGTCTTCCTCGTCGCAGGGCGGTCGGATGGGACGCCCCGCACGCCTGTCCAGGGAAGCCATCGTGGCGGCGGCCCGACGGATCCTCGGCGCGGAGGGCGTCGGGAGCCTGTCGATGCGTCGCCTCGCCAAGGATCTGGACAGCACGCCGATGGCGCTCTACCACCACGTGAAGGACAAGGACGAGCTGCTGCTCCTGCTGCTGGAGGAGCACGCCGCGCAGTTCCCACGCCCGGACCTGCCGCCCGAGCCCCGGGACCAGCTGACCAAGGCGGCCCAGCTGCTGCACGACATCCTGGCCGAGTGCCCGTGGATCGTCGAGGTACTCGCCTCCGACGACCTGATGGCGGTCTCCGCCCTGTGGATCGTCGAGAACATCGTCGACGGCGCCGTCCGCTGTGGCATGACTCCCGAGCAGGCCGTCTACGCCTACCGGGTGATCTGGTACTACACCGCCGGTGAGCTGATGCTGCGGGCTTCCCGCGGGGAGCACTACTCCCGGCCGGACGCGGGAGCACACCGGGAGAAGGCGTTCGCCAACCTCGACCCCGCGCAGTTCCCGCGGCTGTTCGCCCTCGCCGGCCGGTGGCCGACACTCACCGCACGCGACACGCACCGGTCGGGGCTGATCGCGGTCATCGACGGGTTGCTGAGGCAGACCGTGGGCTGACCCGGCTGACCTCCCACGGTCGCCTCGATCGCCCTCAGCAGGTTGTCACGTCGGCAACCCTGATCGTGCAAGCCATCCTCGTTCTGCGGTACGTCGCAACCAACCGGTCCTCAGCATGCGGAGGGCACACGTTCAGAAGAAGCTTCCGTCACCCCCTCCGATGAGGTCGTTGCCGGCCCCTTCGCCACCGTCTTGACCGTTTCCACCAGGATCCGGAATGAAGACACCGCTGGTGAAGATGCCAAGAATGGCAGCACCGATCGCCACGCGTTTCCATCGACCAAGCATCCGTTGCGCGAGTTGGTCCACGTGCGTTGCCGGAATTTCGGTGCCGGCGGCGGGATCACGCAACCCACGGAGTAGCAAGTCACGGCAAGCCGTCTTCGATTTTCCAGCGAGGTTGACGCGAGTGATGCTCCTCAGAATGATAGGTATGTCGCACGGTTCAACCTGCACGGGCACCATTCTGCGGCGATTCAGAGCGCTTGTCCACTCGGTAGTGCACCACGGTGACACGTAATAGTGCCTCGAAAATATGGGCAGCACGATGTCAGCCCGGTCGAGCTCACGCGAAATCCACAGCGGGAAGTTCTCTCCTGGTGGAGAATCCAACTCCTGGAACACTGCCGTGTTGCCCGACTCCTTTATCACCTCGGCGATCCAGCGCGCCCACCCGAGGTCGGCTTTGTTGTACGAGATGAAAATCCTAATTCCCGCCGGGCCACTCATGACAGGCGGATCGTTCCTTCGATTACGATCTGGCCAGTATGGTCATAGTAGCCGAGCTCTGCGTCAGTGACATGCGGCAGCAGGCTGATCAGGCGTTTGCTGATTCCTTTGAACACGAACATCGTCGGCATGTTCAATCGTTGCCCCGTCCTGCGATAAAGCACGCCGTTGGCGGCAACGGCCAGGCCGGCGCTCGCCAGATGCGCGAGGATCCCGCGGACGCGCTCCTCGCGCGCGTTGTGTTTCTTGTCGAGGGCGAAGTGACGCCCGAGGGGGTAGCCGTCCGCAAGAAGAGTGAAGGAGGTCACGATCCCGCTGTCGGTCAACTCGGCGAACCCCGGCGGAACTACACCCTTAATCGACGCCCCGGACTTGGCCTTCACGTTGACCGTGAATCCATCTTCATTGGTTCTCATCCAGCAACTCCCGGGGAGAGGCGATGTAAGATCAGTTGCGCGCCATCGTTGTCAGGTGCAACGAAAGAGAGTTTCATACACTTTCAGCCCACCAAAATCGTTATAAGCACCAAGAGATAGGCGAGCGCGAAGGTGCTGGGCACCCACTGCTCAAGCTGCGCCATTGGCCAGTAGAGAGAGCGATCCAGGCCAGAACCCAGCCCCTTCCACTCCGCCCGCCAGTAGGGGGAGGCAGGGAGGCGCTCCTCCATCGCGCCAACGACACGAAATTTGGCCGAGGAAAGCTGCCGGTAGGACCGCAGCATCCAGAACCAGGCGACGCATTGAACAATCAGTACAACCAACGGTAGGAGCAACACCCACCGGGACGATTGACTGCTCAACGACCACGCGACATTGACCGCAGTGAAGACAGCGGTGTTCGCGGTTAAGAAGAAGGTGTTGGCCACACTGCGGCGGGCGCTGACCCGGTCCGCCATCTCAACGCATATCCGGTACTGCTCAAGTATAGCCGCCTGGTATTTCTCGCCCGCCCCGGCATAGGCGTCAGCGCCAATCTCGTTCGTCCACAGCGCAGAACGAATGTCGTCGAACTCCGCTTGGCTGCGCCCAAGGTATCGTCGCGCCGCGCCGACAATCATCGTTCGATTATCGACAACACCTGCCGGTTGGGGAACCACTGTGGACGATGCCGCGCTGTCGCGATCTCGACACTGAGCCATCTCCACGTGACCAAGGGGCCTGACCAGGTGGGCAGAGGCGTATCGGTAGTACTGGGGGCGCAGTAGCTGCCACAGCCGGGGCTGCCCAGCCATCAGGGTCGTCACCTCGATTCGCGGAGGGGCGGGGCAGCACGGTCCGGGCGCGGCTCGGCGGGCGCGGTCGTCGTCCTGGAGGAAGGCGATCCCGCACCGCGCCGGGCTATCGGTCCGGCGGCCCACTTACCGGGGAGGACGAACAGTGCCACGAGGGCGGCGACGAACAGCAGCGCGCCCGACAGCGTCAGGCCGACGCCGAATCCATCGGTCAGCGCGTCCAGGGGCGGGTCACCGGCGGCACGGCGGTGGGCCGTGTACGTGGCCTGCGCGGTGACCAGGGCGGCCAGGCCGAGAGCACCGCCGATCTGACGGGAGCTGTTGAGTACGGCCGAGGCCATGCCGGCCTCGTGCCGGGGCAGACCACCGACTGCGGCTCCGGTCAGCGGCACGAACGAGATGCCCATGCCCAGGCCGGTGAGGATCGAGGGGCCCAGCAGGTCGACCACGAAGCTGCCGTCGACGTCGAGCGCCCCGAACCAGGCGAAGCCCACCGCGGCGAGCAGGCCGCCGGCCACCAGCAGCACCCTGGGGCCGGTCCGGGGAAGGAGCCGGGTCGAGATGTTGATCGCCACCACCACGGTGAGCGTCAGCGGCAGGAAGGCGACCCCGGCGCGCGCCGCGTCGAAGCGCAGCACCTCCTGCAGATAGAGCGAGATGAAGTAGAAGGCCGCGAACTGACCCGCGCAGAGCAGCAGGATGAAGAGGTTGGCACCGGCGACATTGCGCTTGGTGAGCAGGGCGAGGCGTACGAGCGGGTCGCCCTTGACGCCTCGGGTCTCCCACAGTACGAAAAGCACGAGCAGCAGCACTGCCGCACCGAGGGTGAGCAGGGTCGTGGTCGAACCCCAGCCCTGCTGTTCGGTGCCGACGAGCCCGAGCACCAGGGTGCCCACACCACCGGTGACCAGAACCGCGCCACCGACGTCCAGCTTCCGACCGAGCGGAGCGCTGAGCAGCCCGCCCGGCACGCTCACCAGGGCGAGCAGGACAACACAGGCGGCCATCGGAACGTTGACCAGCATCACCCATCGCCAACCCGCGTACTGGGTGAGCAGACCGCCACTGAGCACCCCGGCCGCACCGCCCACAGCCGAGACCGCGGCGTAGACGCCCAGGGCACGGATGCGTTCCCGGCCCTCGCGCTGGGTCAGCGTGAGCACGGCGAGCGCGGCCGGCGCCATCATGGCGGCGCCCACACCCTGCAGGGCCCGGGCCACGATCAGCTGCCACGGTGCCTGCGCCAGTCCACCTACCAGCGACGCGAACGCGAAGAGCACCGTGCCACTCAGCAGCAGGCGGCGCTGGCCGAACAGATCCGCCGCACGTCCGCCGAGCATGAGGAAACCGCCGAACAGCAGGGCGTAGATGTTGACGACCCAGGGCAGCTGAGCCTCTCCGAAACCGAGCTCGGCATCGAGCGACGGCAGGGCGACATTCACGATTGTCATGTCCAGGGTGACCATGAACTGCGCCAGGGCCACCGCGATCAGTGCGCCACGCCTGCTCGGCTCCAGCTGGGCCATGCGTACTCCTCATCGTTTTCTTACACATAAACTATACGCGTACGATAACTATGCGCCACGCGGTGGGACTACCGCCACCCCTTAGCCGCCGCGACGTCGGCCGGCTGCGTGGTCGACCCCGTCACCCGGCGGCCCGACCGACGGTGTCCGGTAGGACCAGCGGAGGCAACGGCCGACGAGGCGGACTGGCCCTGGGGTTTCGCCCGTTGCCCGTTGCGGGTAGCGGAGGGCCGTGAACCGCGATCTCGTGACGGCCTTGCAGGCCGCCTGGGGCCTACCGGAGTTCCGCGACGGGGTGCGCCACGTCGTCGACCTCGACGAGGTGGCGCTGCTGCTGGCCGCGCTCTCCGTCCCGGACCACGACCGCGAGGTGGAACGCAGCCTGCTGCGGCTGCTGCGGTCCAGCCTGGACACCACCGAGATCCGGGAAGCGGTGTTGCTGCTGCTGGAACGCGACGAGGTACGCCGGCCGCTCCTCGCGGCGGTGGTGCGACCGCGTGTCGACCGGCCGGGTCTGGCGGCCGCCGTCACCTCGGCGGCCGAGGACCCCCGGGTGCGGCGTGAGGTACGCGCGGTGCTGGACGACGCCCGGGTGCGCGAACTGGTCTGGCAGGTGGTCGAGAACCAGGTGGACGCCGACCGGGTCGGCCTGGTCCGCCGGGCCGCCGTGCTGTTCATCCGGCACCCGAGCGTGCCCCGCCTCGCCTGGGCCCTGCGCCGCCACGGCGTCCTGCGCGAACTGCGCCGCACCGCTGCGTCGGATGATGACGCTGCGACCTGAGCGGCCGGCTCCCACCCTCCGAACCGCGAGCGGCAGGCGCGGAGATGAGCGATGATGGGGCGCGCGCCGACCGGAGGGTGACGATGGGGCGACCGACACTGTTCCTGACCGTGGGACTCCCCTGCACCGGGAAGACGACGGCGGCGCGGCGTATCGAGGTCGAACACAACGCCCTTCGCCTGACGAAGGACGAGTGGGTGAAGGCGCTCTACGGGCCCGGGAACCCTTCCCTGGCGGGGGCCGTCATCGAGGGGCGGCTCATCGGGATCGGACTGCGCGCTCTCGAACTCGGCACCAACGTGGTGATCGACTACGGCCTGTGGAGCCGCGACGAGCGTTCCGCCCTGCGCCGGGCCGCAGCGGACCTCGGCGCGAGGGTGGAGCTGCACTACTTCACCCTCACCCCGGCCGAGCAGCGCAGACGGCGTGACCGACGCCAGGCCGACGCGCCGCACACGACCTGGCCCATGGCGGATGAGGAACTCGCCGAGTGGGCCGCCCGCCTCGACGTCCCCACGCCGGGGGAACTCGACGGCAGTGAACCCATCGATGCTCCCCCGGCGGGATTCCCGACCTGGCACGCGTGGCGCACGCACCGCTGGCCGCCGTCGGCCCACTGAGACCTGCGGATCGGCCCCGCCCGCCTGACCGCCGGCTCAGCCGAGCGCGCAGGGTGTCCCGTTGAGGGTGAACGAGGACGGGCTGCCGGTGTCACCGGTGTGGTCGGCCACGAACCCGATGGCGATCGCCCCGCCCGGCCCGATGGTGACGTGGTCGTCGTGGCCACGGGCCGTGACGGTGCCACTCGACGGCGAGTACACCGCGTTCCAGCCGGTGGTGATGCGTTGCCCGGGAGGCAGCGGGAACGTCAGCCGCCAGGAGGTGATCGTGGTGACGCCGGTATTGGTGATGGTGATGCTGCTCGTCAGGTAGGTGTCCCAGGTGTAGGCCGAGTACCGGACGGTGCAGGCGGCCCCGCTCGGCGGCGGGCTGCTCGGCACGGGGCTACCGGACGGCGGGCCGGCCGGCACCGCGCTGTTTGAGGGCGGGGTCGTGCCGGCCGAGGCGGTGCCGGGTGCGCTGACCCCGGCCCGGGCGGCGGCCAGTGTCAGGGCCGCCGCGGCGACGCCGAGAAGACTGCTCGTCGGTCTCATGGCGGTGGCGGTTCCTCCGGGGGACGGCGCGCGGCTGCGCGGGCGGAGCGGGGACGCCGGTCGGCACCGGGTGTCGGCGCACCTCACGAGAATTGACAATAGTCGATCGGAATCGTTCGCGCGGCGGATCGGACCGACGCCCTCGACCCGAGCCGGTTCGGCCCGGCCGGCACCGCGCGGGCGGACGCGGGCCGGCGGGCCGGGCCACGGGACGGATCAGATCGGAAGCCGGGGGCCGAGCACGGTTCCCGGATCGTAGCGGCGCTTCACCTCCCGCCACCTGTCGACGGTCGGCCCACCGAACTGGGCCCGGTAGAAGTCCCGCTCCACCCGGTGGTAGCCGTGCAGGTAGACCCGGCCGCCGAGGTCGTGACAGAGCGCCCCCGCCGCGTCGAAGTGCTCCCGGTAGGCGTCCACCCGTTCCGGGGGCACGATGCAGTAGAAGCCGAACGTGCGTACCCGGTCGGCGTCGGGCAGCGGGCTCAGCGGTGGACGGGGCCGGTCCCCGGGGCGCAGGAACGTGCCGTTGACCACCGGGATCACGGCGGGGTCGGCGAACCTGTCGCGGACGGCGGCGAAGAAGGCGTCAGCCTTCTCCATCGGCAGGAAGAAGTCGCTCCACAGCCGGCGCGCCTCGGCGTCGTCGGCCAGCAGACCCGCGGCGACCTGGGCGCGGGCGATGCCGACGGAGAATCCCGCCTCGGCCTCGAACAGCCGCTGGTGGTAGTCGGCGACCAGGGTCTCGTCCGACCCGGCCGCCGCGTCACCCGCCGCCCGGCCGACCTCGACCTTCCACCGGCCGGCGGCGGTGGAGTACACCGTGCGACAGATCCGCAGCCGCTCGTCGCCCCATACCTGCTCCGCCACCGTGGCGAGGTCGTCGGCACCGAGCCGGCGGACCAGGACGGCCGGTTCCGCCGGGACCACCCGCAGATCGGCCCGGACGATCACGGCCACCTGGCCGAGGCCGCAGAGCGCGTACCGGAACAACTCCGAGTGCGGCCCGTCGGCGGTCGCGTGCACGAGCGTGCCGTCACCCGTGACGACGTCCAGCGCCGTCACCTGGTCGACGACCGAGCCGACGAAGGGCGACGTCGGCCCGAACCCGCCGACCGACAGCGTCCCGCCGACCGTGGCGTGCTCGTTGCTGGTCACCACCGGCAGGGCGAGGCCGTGCTCGTGCAGCCAGCGGTGCAGGGTTCCCCAGCGCACCCCCGACTCGACGCGCACCGTCGCCGCCCCGAGAAGTTCGATCCGGTCCAACGCGGCGGTGTCCAGTTGCAGGCTGTCGGTGAGGCTCTGCCCGTTGCTGCTGCACCCGTTACCCCGTGCGACGACCGCCAGCCCGCCGGCGAGGGCGTACCGCACCGTCTCCTGCACGTCGGCGACACCTGCGGGGAAGACGACCGCCTGTGGCTGCCGGCAGTGCAGCCGGCCGAAGTCCCGCTGACAGCCCTCGGGTGCCGGACCCACCAGTTTCCCGGCGAGCAGCCGGGCGAGCGGTTGGTGCGGCGTCATCAGACGGTCGCCGCCGGCCGGCTGAGCAGGCCCTTGAGCTTCACCGCGAAGTGGTCGAAGAACGGCACCAGGTCGCACACCGGGTCGCCCTGCCGCACCGCCGCGACGGCCCGGTCGCGCCACTCGTCGATCGCGGCGGCGACGTCGGTGAGGTCGACCGCGCCCGAGGCGACCAGGTGGGCGAGGTTCCCGTCGCGCTCCTGGATCTCGTCGAAGTCGACCGCGTCGTCGCCGATCATGTAGAGCACGCCCAGTGCCTCACCGAACTCCCGGGCCGGCCCCACCAGCTCGGGAACCCCGCCCGCGAGGCAGTTGACGGCGGCGTAGTTGGCGAGCATCACCCCGGCCTTGATCCGGGCCGCCGCGATCCACGACTCGACAGTGGTCGGCCGGGGCGCGGCGACCTCGACGATCTCCTGCCGCCAGATGTCCCGGTAGTCGTCCTCGAGGGTCTTCAGCACCTCGACCGGGCGGTGGTGGCTGGCCAGCAGCGTCGTGCCGACCGAGAGCAACTGCACGCCGAAGATCTGGTCGCGCGGTGAGAGCGGCTGGTCGTCGTCGATGAGGTCGTCGATCAGCTTCACGCCGACCGCGTGGATCGACACCCCCGCGCCGAGGTCGGCGCGCACCTGCGGGTCGTGCACCCACAGCGTCGTGTAGTACGGCGTACGCGGGTAGCCGGGCAGGTCGCGCACGAAATCCAGCCCCTGTCGGGACATGCCCAGGCTGGTGAGTTCGGTGAGACACCGCTGGACCACCCGCGCCTGGCTGGCGTCCATCTCGGCCTTGAACTCAGGAAACGTCAACACGGTCGTCCTCCAGAAGAAAGGTGATCAGACGGTCGGCGAAGTCGGCCATGAAGCCGGCGATCGGGAACTCGGGTGGGAACTCCGCCAGGGCGCGCAGCGCCTCCGCGCGCCACCAGCGGGTTGCCGCGACGGCCGCGTCGCGGCTCACCCGCCCGCTACGGATCAGGTGGCACAGATTGCCACCGGCCTCTCCGAGGTCGCGGTGGTCGCGGATGTCGTCACCGATCATGAACAGGACGCCGAACGCCTCGCAGAAGGCGCGCGCGGCGGGCAGCCGGTCCACGACGTCGGCGGCGAGGCAGGCGGCGGAGGCGTAGCACATCATCATCCGACCCGACTTGATGCTGGCGTAGTGGATCCAGCTGTCCAGGTCGTGTGCCGGGCGTTCCGCCTCGTTGATCTGCTCCCGCCAGATCACCCCGTAGTCCTCGTCGAAGACGCGCAGCACCTCGGCCGGCCGGTGGTGGGCGCCGAAGGTCGCCGTGCTGCTCTGGGTGAGGAACATGCCGAGGATCTGGTCCCAGGGCCGGATCGGCTGGTCGCCGTCCATCAGGTCGTCGACGAGCTTGATCCCCATCGCGTGGGTGCAGATCGCGATGCCCAACTCCTGCCGCAGTGCCGCGTCCGGCACCCAGAGTGCGGCGAAGTAGGGGATCCGTGGATAGCCCTTCATCTGCCGGACGTACTCCAGCCCCTGCGGCGTCATGCCGGTCCCGGCGAGCCGGTCGGTGACCCGCTCCAGCAGGACGCGCTGCGCGACCGCCCACTCGTCGTCCAGGCCGCTCACTCCGGAGAGCACGGGGCCTCCTCGTCGATCCGCGCCGGCCCGCCGTCGAGCACCGCGGCGACGGCGGCCACGGTTCGCCGCCGGGCCCGGTCCGGGTCGAGCAGCGTACGGGCCAGGGTGGTGGCCAGGTGGCGGCGTCGGGGCAGCTCGTCGGGGTCGCCCAGCCAGCGCACGGCGACGTCGACCAGATCCTCCATCCGGTCGAAGCCCTGGCCGACGCCGTGCTCGGCGAGGAACGGACCGACCCACTCCTCCATCGGCAGGCCGGAGCGCACCAGTAGCTGCGGGATGCCGAAGTAGAGCCCCTCCAGCATCGAGTTCGGTCCGGTCTTGGAGATGAACAGTGGCGCGTCGGCGGCGTGGAGCCAGGACAGATACCGCAGGTAGTCGCCCTGCGCCAGCCGGTCGAAGGTCTGCCAGGCCGGCACCTTCAACTCGGTCAGCAGCTCGGCGGCCTCGGTGGCGAGCGCCGGATTGTTGTACGCGATGAAGACCAGCGCCGCGTCCGGATGGGCGGTGGCGATCCGCTCGACGGCGGCGAGATACTCCCGACCGCCCCGGTTGGACAGGATCAGGACCCGGGTACGCGCCTCGGCCAGTGCCGAGTCCATGGCGTCGGCGTCGGTGCCGCCGATGCGGTCACCCTGACCGGCACCCTCGAAGACCTGGGCGGCCTGGGCCTGCGCGAGCAACCGGCCGACCGGTACGACCCGCTCGGGGCGGTAGCCGTGCTCGCGGACGAGATAGTCCCGGGCCCGGTCGAACTGCACCAGGTGGACGGGCAGGTGGGGTGCCCGGTGCACCGGCAGCCGGAGCAGCCCCTCGTTCGTCACGTAGTTGACCACCGGGGTCGGCAGGTCCGCGATCCGCAGCGCGGCACGGCTCAGCCGGGAGATGACCCCCTTGGTGCCGATCACCAGGTCCGGCTTCGTCGTGGCGAAGTGCTCGACGACGGCGGCCAGCCGGTCGGCGGTCGCCGCCGGCACCGGGTCGTCGTCCAGGCCGCCCGGCAGCCGGCCGGTGAAGTCGGCCATCAGGCTCAGGTAGCCGGCCCGGACCTCGTCGGCGGGCAACCGGGCCGCCACCAGCTCACGGATGGCGGCCCCGGCCTCGGCGAACTGCGGGAAGATCGTCTCGGCCTCGACGACGGTGACGTCGACGTCGTCGAGGCCGGCGGCCAGGGTCGCGGCGAGTGTCCGGCCGGCCAGGAGGTTCCCCAGCTCTCCCCAGGTGCGCATCGAGATGACCTGCACGCTGCGGGTCATGCCCACTCCCTCCGTCGCGCTCGCGGTGTCATGCCAGCAGTCCCGGGTTGAACAGACCCTGCGGGTCCAGCTCCCGGCGGAGCCGGCGCAGGGCGGTGAGGTCGTCGCCGTACATCGACTGCAGGTCCGCCTCGGTCAGGTCGTACCAGCCGGCGAGGTAGGGCCGTCCGCCGAGCGCGAGGCACTGCGCCAGCACCCGACGGTGCAGGCCCTGCACCCGGTCGACGGCGGGCCGGTCCCCGCGCGGGACGCTGAAGTACAGCCCGAAGCCGAGCGCCAGGCCCCGCAGGCCGGCCGCCGGGGTGAACGGCACGCCCGGACGTTGCTCGGGCCGGTGCACGCCGAGCATGAGCAGCCGGCCACCGCCCTCCCGGTAGCCGGTGCTCGCCAAAATCTCGACGTCGAGGAAACGGGCGAACTCGGCCGCGGCCGGCAACGACAGGCAGTAGTCGGCCCAGATGAAGTGCACCGACGGGTCGGCCGGGTTGCGCCGGGACTCGCGCATGGACCGCAGCGGCCAGTCGGCCTCGACCCGGGTCTCGGCCCGCCCCGCCAGCCGCTGCGGCAGCGGGCCACCACCGCGCATCCCGTACGTGGCGACGAAACCTCCCTCGTAGTGCTGGGCGGAGAAGAGGTCGACCGGCGAGCGCTGCTCCTGTGCCAGCCACCCGACCTCCGCCACCAGGGCGGTCAGGGACGGATGCCGCTGCGTGGCGATGGTGGTGAGCCGTTGGTGCTCGACCGTGCGCAGCACCACCCGGTCCAGCACGCCCAGGGTGCCGAGCGCGCCGATGCCGTAGCGGAACAGCTCCGGCGACTCGGTGGGCGAGCACCACCGCGGCTGCCCGTCGGGCAGGACCAGCCGGAACCGTTCGACCAGGTCGACCTGGCCGCCGTGGGTGATCGTGCCCTCGCCGTAGCCGCCGACCGACAGGGTGCCGCCGATCGAGACCGTCAGGTGGTTGGTCAGCACCGGGATGCTGCGTCCCTGGGCGTTCAGGGCCAGCTCGGCGGCGTACCAGGGAGCCCGGGCGGACACCTCGGCGGTGCCGTCGTCGAGCACCCGGACGGCGGGGTCCCCCGGCTCGCCGACGATCAGCACCCCGCCGTCGGACAGGCCCTGCCGGCCGAACGAGTGTCCACTGCCCCGCACCGCGACGGGTGTACCGGCCGCCCGGGTGGTCCGCAGGACGTGCGCGACCTCCTCCGCCGAGGTCACCGGGGTCACCACGGCCGGCAGCAGGTGGTGCAACCGGCCGACGTTCGTGGCGTACGCCGCCCGACCGGCCGGATCGGACCGTACGGGCCGGCGCAGCCCGCGCTGCAACTCGGCGGCGATCCCCGGGGGGACGGCGGGGTCGCCGACGCCGCCGGGCCGTCCACCCGGACGACCGGACATGCCGCGCAGGGTGTCCCGCCAGTCGGCGGTCTCCAGCCCGTTGCCGACGACGACCCAGTCGACGCCGCAGTCGTGGTACTCGCGGACCTGACGGTACGAGCTGACCCCGCCGCCGACGAAGAGCAACTGCTGGGGTGCCAGGCCACGCCGGTAGGCACGCAGGACCCGGTCGGGGACCCGGCCGTGCCGGTAGAGCAGATAGGCGAGGTCGAAGTCGGCGGCGGCGACCTCGGCCACCAGCCGGGGCAGTTCCAGGCCGTCCTCGGCCGCCGGCCGGGCGCCGACCGCCTCGTGGGTCTTGCCGTCGGTGCCGAAGGCGAACGACGCCGAGCGCAGCAGCTCGGGTCCGTGCTGCCCGAGCGCGGTCGCGGTGCGGGCGGTGGCGGCCAGACCACCGGTGACGAAGAAGGACCGCACCGAGTTCAGCACCGCGTGCACGAGCACGGCGTCGGCGCCCGGACACAGCGGGGCGCCCCGCCCGGGTATCGACGGGAAGTGCAGGATGAGCGGCAGGTCGGTCCGCTCGCGCAGCTCGGCGACGTAGGGGGCGACCTGCTGGTCGAACGCGGGGTTGTCGGTGCTGCCGACCAGCAGCGCGGGATGACCGAGATCGGCCATCGCCCGTGCCTTCTCGACCGCCTCGGCCAGCGGCACCTTGTACGGGTCCACGACGTGCAGGAGCCCGGGGGCCTGCGCCCGCAGCGCCGTCAGCACCGGGGCGGTAGCCGGGACCGTGCTCAGATTCCCGGAAAGTCGCACTTCGCGCATAGGTCGGTCCGCTCCTTTCGCAGCAGGCTCGCGCGGCGGGCGGTGTACTTCTCGTTGTTCCAGATCTCCTCGATGGTGTTGTCGTTGACGTTGCCCATGACCTCCTGCACGCTCCAGTCCTGGCAGCACAGGACGACGCGGCCGTCATGGGTGATGTAGAACTCGTTGAACGGCCGTACGCAGAACTGGTTGAGCAGCACGGTCGGCCGCCCCAGCACGTTGCCGGCCCGGTTGGTGAGGGTGGCGTCCGGGTCGCGGTCGACCAGCACCAGCTCGGGTCGTGCCGGATACCGACGGACCTTCTCCAGCACCGACAGGTCGGTGGTGTAGTCGTTGACGACGACGGTGGCGTACTTCGTCAGTTCGTCGGCCAGTTCCTCGGTGAGCTTGGAGCCGTTGGTCTGGATGGAGATCGACGCCCTGGTGCGCTCCTTGGCCATCCGCACCATCTCGGGCAGCCGCCGGTCCAGCAACGGCTCGTTGAACAGGTACGGGTGGATGACGCCGGTGAAGTCGGCGAGCTGGTCGAGCAGCGACTCGTAGAGTTCCATCGACATCCGGCCGGACGGCATCTTGATGGTGCCGATCGGGCAGAACGAGCAGCGGTAGTTGCAGCCGCTCATCGTCTCGATCGCGATCATGCTGAACTGCGGTGGCGTGCGGCTGGACTTCTGCTTGAGCCAGGCGGCGTCGCTGAGCGTCTTGGTTCCGGTGCCGTTGAGGTAGGTGCGGGACACCCCGCTGAGCACGTTCAGGACGCCTTTGCCCTGTGCACGCTGTTTGATGTATTTCGCGATGTCTGTCATGCGCGTTCCCCTCCGGAGATCGTGGGAGACAACGGGACCGACGAGGCCGTTGGCTTGGCGTGCTTCGTGTATGCCGACCAGGGGATCTCGCGGCGGGGCCGACCGGCGACGCCGCGTACGGCCAGCCCCAGCGCCACCGTCGAGAACCAGCCGAAGTGGACCGACTTGAGCAGCCACTTCTTCGCCGCGAAGCGGAAACCCTGGCCCCGGGCGGCGGGGGCCAGCGGCCACAGTCCGTAGAAGTACATGCGCCAGTACCGCCCGGCGACGTCGGCGGGAAAGTCGGCCATCAGCACCGCCGCGGTCAGCAGCGAACGGTTGACGCGCTGTCTGATCTCGCCCGCCGGGCCGCCGGTCAGGTGGTAGCTCACGGCGTCCGCGACGATGTGCGTACGGTGCAGCGGGTTCTCGTCGCGTGGGTCGAGCAGCGCGAAGCAGAAGTAGTCGTCCTCGCAGGTGTAGCGGTCGGGGATGCCCCGGGCGGCCAGGTCGGCGTCGACCACCATGCAGCACCCGTGCGGGTAGCTGAACTTCGGCGTCTTGGTGATCCCCTTGCCCCGGTGCAGCAACCGGGCCGCCGCGTACGGGTTGGGTTGGGGGACCTTGCTCGCCCCGACCGAGCCCCGGGCGCCACGGTCGAGGAAGTCCTCGAACAGCCGGCCGATGCAGCCGGTGCTGAACGTGACGTCGTCGTCGACCCACGCCACGCCGGCCAGGCCGAGGCCGGTGGCCATGGCGAAGGCGGCGTTGAGCATGCGGCTCTTCCCGGCCTGGGGCATCGCGATGCCGACGAAGGTCGGCCCGCCCGGGGAGGCGGCGACCTCGCTGAGCCGGCGCAGCCGCTCGACCGCCTCGTCGTGCTGGTCGTCGCGGTACTGCATGCCTACGACCAGCACCAACGGGCGGGCGGCGACCGTCGGGGGGAGGTCGGTGAGCTGGCTGACGAGTTCCTCGACGCTCTCGCGGTGGCTCGACAGCGGTGCGCGACCCACGTAGGTCGGCAGGACCAGGGCCAGCCCACCGGCGAAGCCGTCGCCGAGCGTCGCGGCGACATCCCGGACCGGGATTCCGGACCGCACGACTGTCGGTCCGGGGCGGACCACGAGGCACCCGGTGGGCGGTGGATCACCCTCGGCGGGCTGGTAGCCGCGCCGGATCGCCCACCGGACGGGCCGGGTCACTAGCTCGAACATCGGTGCCTCCGCATGGGGTCAGTCGTGGGCCACGGCGGACCAGAGCCGGCGTATCTCGTCGGAGCTGTCGAGCAGGTCCGCCGGGGCCCCGACCGCCGTCAGCCGGCCGTCGTGCAGGACGACGACGAGGGCGGCCCGACGGAGCACCTCGGGCCGGTGGGACACCGCGAGGACCGTGCTCCCGCCGTCGCGGAGGATCCCCTCCCACAGGGCGTCGCTCGTCTCGGGATCGAGGGCGCTGGAGACGTCGTCGCACAGCACCAACGGGGTGCGGCGCACGAGCATCCGCGCCACGGCCACCCGTTGTGCCTGGCCACCGGAGAGGCGTAGGCCGCGCGGCCCGATCACCGTGTCGAGCCCGTCGGGCATCGTCGTGAGGTAGGGGTCGAGCGCCGACCGGGACACCCCCACGGCCACCCGGTCCTCCGGCAGCCCGAGCAGGATGTTCTCCCGGATCGTGCCGGTGAACAGTCGCGGCACCTGCGGCGTGTACGCGCACCGGGGCGGCACGAGCACCGCGCGGCGGTCGGCGGGCAGCGGGACGTCGTCCCAGCGCACCTCACCGGTCGCCCCCGGCACCTGGCCGAGCAGGGTGCGCAGCAGGGTGGTCTTGCCCGAGCCGACCTGACCCATCACCACCGTCAGTTGCCCGGCCGGCATCGTGAAGCCGACGCCGACCAGTCCGTGGGCCGCGCCGTCGTGCCGGGCGGTGAGGTCCGTGACCGTGATCGTGGGCGGACCCGGGGCGGGCGGCGGGGGCGGCTGCCGCGGTGGGACGCCCGTCATCGCACCGGGTCGGCCGCGGTCGAGGTCCATCCCGTGCCGGGGCTGCAGCCGACCGCCCGTGATCGCCGTCATCCGGCGCAGCGCGACGAGCACGCGCTGCAACTGGACGGTCAGCACGCCGAGGGAGGCGAGCGTGTCGACGAGCAGTTGCAGGTAGAACGTGAACAGCACCATGTCGCCGATGGACAGTTCGTTGCTGCTGATGGCCGGCGCGGCGATCAGCAGCACGATCCCGGTGCCGAGCGGAGCGGCGTTCAGCAGGGTGCTGCGCTGCACGGCGACGGCGAGTTCCTCGGCGATGGCGATCCTGGCCCGGTCGGCGTTGAGCCGGTCGAGGTGCCGGGTGACCGCCTCCTCGGCCCGCGCGGCCTGTACGCCCAGCGCCGCGCCCGTCACCTCGCGCAGCGCCTCGGTGACCCGTGCGGTCTGGGCGCGACTCTGCTCGCGGTAGGCCACCATCCGCCCGTGCACCAGGCGCATCAGCGCCACGATCAGCACGAAGAGCCCGAGGATGCTCAGGGTGATGAGCACGTCGATGCGCATCATGATGGTGATCGCGGCGACCGCGAAGAGCCAGCGGGCGATGTTGATCGGTGACCACACCACGAAGAAGCCGGCGTCGGCGGCGTCGGTGCCGACGGTCGCGACCGCCTCGCCCACGCTGCCGCCTCCGGCCTGCGGTGGCGGTTCGAGCAGCGACTCGAACAGCGACATCCGCAACGCGCCGACCGTGTGGTACTGCATGCGCGGTTCGAGCCAGGGCACGACCGTGCTGAACTGCAGCGAGATGCGCGCGGCCTCGATGCCGGCGACGAGGGCGACGACACTCCACAGGTTCAGGCCGGCGGCCGACTCGCCGCTGAGGGAGTCGAACGCCGTCTGCATCAACAGTCCCAGGGCGAGCATGCCCAGGCGCAGGACCGCCCAGACGGCGGCGAGCACGGCGTACCGGCGTCCGCGACCGGCCAACAACAGGCGTGCCCGGCCGCCGCTCGTCGTGGTCATCAGGACCGCCCTACGAAGAACCGCTGGTCGACCGGCCCGTCGGTGCCGTCGGTCGGGTCGGGGCGGGGCGTCAGGCTCACGACCCGGCCCTCCTCGACCACCATCACGTCGTCGACGATGGTGAGCGTCTCGGGCCGGTGGGCGATGACGAGCGCCGTACGGCCCTCGATGAACCGCTCCATCGTGCGGCGCAGCCGCCGCTCCGCATGCGGGTCCAGGCGGGCCGACGGCTCGTCGAGGAGCACGATGTCGGGGTCGGTCAGCAGTGCGCGGGCCAGCGCGAGCAGTTGCTCCTCACCGGCCGACAGCCCGGCTGCACCCGGCCCGAGCCGGGTGTCGAGGCCGTCGGGCAGGGCGGCGTACCAGGTGCCCAGCCCGACCTCCTCCACCGAGCGGAGCAGTTGCTCGTCGGGCCACCGGTCGTCGTAGAAGGTCAGGTTGTCGCGCAGCGTGCCGGCGATGACGTGCACGTCCTGGGTGACGAGCGTGATGCGGGAGCGCAGCGCGCCGACGTCCAACCGCCGGACGTCCACCCCACCGACCGACACCGTCCCGGCCTGCGGGTCGTACTGGCGGAACAGCATCCGCAGGATGGTCGACTTCCCGCCGCCACTGCGTCCGACCAGCGCCACCCGTCGGCCGGCCGGGATCGTGAACGAGACGTCCGACAGCACCGGACGGTCCTCGTAGGCGAAGGTGACGCCGGTGAAGCTCACCGAGCCGCGTCCGGGCGCGAGGGTGCCGCCGCCGTCGGGGACGATGTGGGCCTCGCCGAACAGTTCCTCGACGCGGCGGACGCTGCCCAGGACGTTCTGCACGTCCTGGAACCGCGAGGTGATGCTGACCAGGGGCATCCGCAGCAGGATCGCGTACGACAGCCCGGCGAAGACGGTGCCGACGCTGACTCCCCGGTTCTGGCTGAGCCACACACCGGTGGCCAGTGCCGCGCAGAGGTTGACGGCGGTGAGCACCTGGACGGCCGCCGGCCAGGTGACCGTGACGCGGGCGGCCCGCCGGGCGAGCCGGTAGTGGTGCGTGATCCGGTCCCAGGCCGTCTGAAGGGCGTGGGTCGTCCCGCCGTTGGCGTTCAGGTCCTCCCGCCCGGTCAGGTTCTCCTCGAGGTAACCGAGCAGGCCCGCCTCCGCCCGTTGCCGGTCGGCGATGAGCGGCACCGCGCGGCCGAGCAGCCGCCGCAGGAGCAGCAGCATCACCAGGGCGAGCGGGGTGAAGAGCGCGCCGTACCGCCAGTCGAGCAGGAACAGCGCCACGACGATCCCGATGATCATCAGCAGTTGGACGGCGATGTCGAGCACCAGTTCGGACAGCAGCTTGGCCAACCGGGTGACGTCGCCGTCCATCCGGTCGACCAGTTCCCCGGGCGGGTGTCGGAGGAAGAACGTCGGCCCCTGCCGCAGGACGTGCGCGAGCAGGTCACGACGCACCTCGTTGGTCGTACGCCAGGCGACCCGGCCGGAGACCCAGCCGGTGCCTGTCGACAGCACCTGCCGGACGACCGCGAGCGCCACGAAGACCACGGCGTACCCGGCCAGCTCGGTCTGCGACCGGCCGCCCACCGCCGCGTCGATGAACCGACGTACGACCTGCGGCGCCACCAACTGGGTGCCGACGTCGAGCGGGATGAGCGCGGCCAGGAGCAGGAACCAGCGGCGGTGGCCGCCGACGTAGGCCACATAGCGTGACCAGTTCGTCGCAGCCGTCCGCGGCTCGTGAGACGCCATCTGGTCAGCCGTGCCCGGCGACCGCGACCCTGGCTGCGGGAGGCAGTTCGGCGGCGTCGCCGGTGGGCCAGTCACCCGCCACGGGGCCGAGCCCCGCCAGTTCGTCGACCTGCAACCGGCACCACGGGGACAGGGCCGGGTCGGTTCGGGCCCGCTCCCGGAACGAGTCCCAGTCGACCCAGTCGACCCGGTCGACCTCGTCCGGGTTCGGCACCGGGTCGCCCACCGCGCGGGCCACGTACACCGGGCACATCTCGTTCTCGACCACACCGTCGAGTTCGGCGCGGTAGCGGAAACGGGGCAGCACCAGACGAAGGTTGCTCAGCGTGAGGCCCAGCTCAGCGGACGCCCGTCGGTGAACGGCGTCGGTCATCGCCTCACCTGGGGCGGGATGGCCACAGAAGCTGTTGGTCCATATACCTGGCCACGTCTTTTTCCGCAACGATCGGCGCGACATCAAGAAATACCCACTATTGCTGAACACGTAACAAGAGAATGCTAGGTGAAGCGGGGTGCCTCCATCATGGACGGCGTATTTGTCCTGCTCACCAACGACTTGGCCATCCTGGTCGAGTAGCACGACCTGCTCCATACCGCTCCCCCGCCATCCGGATCGGTCAATTTCGCTCGCACAACAATCCACGGTAAATCGACTCCAGTCAACCCCCCTACAAGAACAAAACGCCCACACGGGAAATTGCGGATAAGCAAAGTAGGGGGTTCCGGATGCCCATCGATCGGCTACAGTGGATACCCAGCCAGCCACGAGGGGTCACGTAAGCGCAGGCCACCCCACCCAGGCCGTCACTGACCGTGATCCCTTCACATCGAGGGTCGGCCCCGCTCTGCCGCATTCAGCCTGCGCGATCGTTCACCCCGGCGGGACCGGACACCGGTTACCTGCCGTCGACATCGCCTGCGACCGGACGGGGGACAGATGACCGCCACCAGCGAGACCGCCCGAGGCGCGCCCGGCCTCCCCGGGCCCGCGCTCAGGGTCGAGGTGGAACGCACGATCGACAGTTTCCTGACCGCCCGACGGGACATGAACGCCAACCCCGAGTGGCGCGACGGAGTCGACGCCCTACGCGCCCTGGCACTCGCCGGGGGCAAACGCACCCGGCCGACGTTCTGCTGCCTGGGTTGGCGCGCGTTCGGCGGTGACGAGGATCCCGGCATCATCATGGCCGCCACGGCGCTGGAACTGTTCCACCTCTTCGCCCTGGTGCACGACGACATCATGGACGACAGCGACGTCCGGCGGGGCAATCCGACCATGCACGTCACCATGGCCCAGGCGCACCGCCGGCTCGGTTGGCGCGGCGACCCCGAACACTACGGTCGCAACGCGGCGATCCTCTGGGGCGACCTCTGTCTGACCTGGTCCGACGAGGCGTTCCACGGTTGCGGCCTGCCTGCCGAGCGGGTGTCGGCGGCGGCCGGACTGCTCCAGAGCATGCGCGTCGAGGTGCTGCTCGGGCAGTATCTCGACGTCCGTGGCGAGGCCGTCCGGGCCGACCTGGCCGACTGCCTGACGATCCTGCTCTACAAGTCGGCGAAGTACACCGTGGAGCGTCCGCTGCAGATCGGCGCGATGCTGGCCGGCGCGCCCCGGGCGGAGGTGGACCGGCTCTCCCGGTTCGGTGTTCCGATCGGTGAGGCGTTCCAGCTGCGTGACGACATCCTCGGCGTGTTCGGCGACGACGCGGTCACCGGCAAGTCGACCCTGAGCGATCTGCGCAGCGGGAAGTCCACCGTGCTCATGGCACTGACCAGGCAACGGGCGGATGCCACCCAGGCCGCCGAGATATCCCGGTGGCACGGCAACCCGCGCCTCGGCGAGCGGGAGGCACTGCGGCTGCGGCACATCGTGCGGGACACCGGCGCGTTGCGGACGGTCGAAGAGATGATCCACGCCCGCACCGAGCAGGCGGTGGCGGCGCTCGACTCCCTGCCCATCGCCGCGCAGGTGCGCACGGCGCTGACCGACCTGGCCCACACGCTGTCGGTCCGGCGCAGCTGAGAGTCCACCGCCAGGCACGTCCCAGACCAGGGAGGGCACGGAAATGACGGTTCACGACCCACGGCGTACGGTGCTGGTGACCGGTGCCGCCGGGTTCATCGGGCGACACCTGGTGGAGCACCTGGCCGACCGTGGCCAGCCGGTGATCGGTGTCGACCTGCGGCCCCGGCCGGCCGGCGCGGCCGGCAGGCACGTCGTCGCCGATCTGCGCACCACGGACATCCGTCCGTTGCTCGACGGGGTGTCCGCGGTGGTCCATCTCGCCGCGCTGCCCGGGGTCCGGCCCTCGTGGGACCGCTTCGACGACTACGTCGAGTCGAACGTGATCGTCACCCGGCGGCTCCTGGAGGCAGGGGTGCAGACCGGACTACGACGACTGGTGATCGCCTCGTCGTCCAGCGTCTACGGCAACCAGCGCGACGGGGCGATGAACGAGGACCAACCGCCCGCGCCGATCTCCCCGTACGCGGTCACCAAACTGGCGGCCGAGCACCTCGCGCTGGCCTACGCGGCGCGTCCCGCCTCCGTGCTGACCAGTGTGGCCCTGCGGTTCTTCACGGTGTACGGCCCACGGCAACGACCCGACATGCTGATCTCCCGGATCATCTCCGCGGTCCGCGACGGCCGGGAGATCCGGGTCTTCGGCGACGGCTCGCAGCGTCGCGACTTCGTCTTCGTCAAGGACGCGGTACGCGCCGTGGCGGCGGCCGTCGACGCGCCGGGTCCGAGCCGGGTGTGCAATGTCGGCACCGGTGAGCAGATCTCGGTCACCGGGATCATCGACCTGATCAGTGAGCTGATGGGACGCCCGGCGAACGTCCGTGTCGAGCCCCACCGGGCGGGCGACGTGGTGTCCACCCGCGCCGACGTCACCCGCACGGCCGAGGCGCTGGGCTTCCGCGCGTCGGTCTCCCTGCGGGAGGGGCTGCGGGCGCACATCGACGCGGTACGCAGCGAGTCGATGCCGGTCGGCGCCTGATGGGTGGGCAACCCCTGCTGACCGTCATCGTGCCGCACTTCCGCTGCGCCACCTACCTGCCGGAGTCGGTCGCCTCCGTACTCGGGCAGACCCATCGGGACCTGCGGCTCGTGGTCGCGGACGACCACTCGCCGGACGACGACTGGATCACCGCGCTCGCACCCTGGCGGGACGACCCACGGCTCACGCTGCTGCGCGCGTCCCGCAACGTCGGGCCGCTGCGGCTGAAGAACGCGGTGGTCGCATCGGTGTCCACGAAGTACATCGGCTTCCAGGACGCCGACGACGTCAGCGAGCCCGACCGCTTCGCCCGTCAACTGGCCGTGCTCGAACGGGGCCGGGCCGATCTCGTCGGCTGCGGGTACCGCGTCATCGACGCGTCGGGCAACCCTCAGGGCGTACGGCACATGCCGCGCAACGGGAACCTGGTGCACCGGTTCGGCCGTAAGACGGTCGCGCTGCACCCGGCGACGGTCGTCCGGCGGGAGGTCTTCACCCGGCTCAACGGCTTCGACGGCACCGCGGCCTTCGGTTCCGACACGGACTTCCAACTGCGGGTCGCCTGGCTGTACCGCATCCGCAACCTGCGTCGGCCGCTCTACCGCTACCGGGCCTGGGCGGCCTCGCTGACCGCGGCGCCGGAGACCGGCTTCGGGTCACCCGCTCGTGCCGCGTGCATGCGACGCATGGCCGAGCTGGAGCAACGCCGCCGGCAGGCCCGCACCCCCGCAGAACGGCTGCCGTTGCTGGTCGCACCGCCGAACGACGTGTCGTTCGCCCTGCAGGAGGTGGAGTGAGCGCCGGGCGGGCGCGGCGCGCCACACCCGCCCGGCTGCTCCTACCGGACGGCCGCCCGGATCCGCAGGTGCCTGCGCTGCCGTAGCCGCACGCTGGCCAGCACCGCCGTGACCAGAATGAGGCCCACGCAGTACAGGGCGCCGTGCAGGAGTCCCTTGCGGAGGTACTCCGGGTCGCCGCCGTCGAGACCGAAGGTCCCGACCTGTTGGGTCGACCAGAACGGCAGGGCCTTGCCGAGTTTCTGGTCCGGCTCGACGAGGAACTGCAACCCGGTGATCGAGATCAGGACGAGGGTGCCCTCCAGATCGTGGGGGGCGACGGCGCTGATCAGCAGGCCCAGCGGGGCGGCGACCACCACCGTGAGCCCGAACTCGATGGCGACCGCGCCGGGCCGGGCCAGGTTGTCCTGGTCGAGATAGATGAGCACCCAGTAGACCGTGGCGAGTACGGCACCCAGGGCCAGCAGCGCGGTGAGCGTGCCGAGGTAGAGGTGCGCCGGCCGGTAGCCGATCTGGCGCAGCCGCCGCTCCACGGCTTTCGTGGTGTTGCTCAGGAAGAGGCCGGCCGTACTCACCGCCCAGGCCAGGCCGAGACCGGCGAAGCGGATCGCCTTCTCGGGATTGCCGTCGTGCCGGGCCATGTAGAACAGCAGGGGAACGAATGCGAGCAGCGCGAGGGCCACCCGCCGCCGGGCGAGATCCCGACCCATCATCTCCGCGACGGTGAGCAGCTTGGTCATGAGTCGGCGGCCGCCTTCGCTCCGAGGTCGAGAACGGCGTCGACCCGATCGAGGGAATTCAACATGTGGGTGATGACGAGCGTCGACTTTCCGGCGTCGCGGCGCTGCAGAACCCAGTCCCAGAAATCGATGTAGCTGCCCCGGTCGAAACCCTGGTAGGGCTCGTCGAGCAGCAGGATGTCGGGATCGGTCAGCGCGGCGAGAATAAGGTTGAGTTTCTGCTGGGTGCCGCCGGAGAGATGCCTGGCCTGCGTTGCCATGCCGCCGTCCCAGGCCAGGCTTTTCGCGAGCTGCCGGCCGGTGGCCTGGGCCTCGCTCCGACCCATTCCGTGCCCGGCACCGAACAACGCGAAATGCTCGTCGGCGGTCAGGTACCCCATGAGTCCTGCCTGCTGAGGGCAGTAGGCCATGCTCTCGTCGACCTCCACCACACCACTGGACGGGCTGACCAGACCGGCGCAGATCCTCATGAGCGTCGACTTTCCGCAGCCATTGGCGCCGATAATGGCGACCACCTCGCCGGCACGGACCGTCAGGTCGACGCCATTCAGGACATGGTTCTTGCCGTACCGCTTGTGAATGTTCGCCGCACGGAGCCGGATCGGTGTCGACGAGTCGCCCTCCGTTGGACCGTGCCGGGTGGCTGTCACCGGTGAGGCGCTGTCACTCAGATCCATGGGAGCACCCTAGTACACCCTTACGTCCGGCAGTGGTCGCGATCACGCCCGGATGACCGTGTCGTTCCGGTGGCACCCGGCCGGGGCACATGCGCGTTAGACATCGATGAGTGTCTTATTTGCCGGTCCTGGCGTCATCTGACGGCCGACCCCGCGACGGTATTTCCCGGCACGTTCACGGCTCTTCAACGACGTCATCGCGTCGACACGGCATCGCAACACGCCGGACTCGACGTCCCCCGCCGATGGGAGAAAACCTGTCATGGGCAAGGTAGGAAAGCGCGTCCGCCGCTCGACGCTGGCCGTCCTCACGGGCGCGGCGCTGGCCGGGCTGCTGGCGGTCACCGCCGCCGCCGCGGCACCCGGCGAGGCACCGCAGGGCAAGGCCGCCGCGGCGGCCCGCACCGACGTCTACATGAAGGACGTCACCGCCGACACCGGCATCCAGCCGCACTCGTACAGCCCGCTGTGGGCCAGCCCCGACATCAAGGTCTGCCCGACGGCCGTGGAGTGCTCCACCAGCCAGAACCCGAGGGTCGGGGTCACCAACTACCTCTTCATCAAGCTGCGCAACAACGGACCGTACGGCTCGGGCATCGACAACGGGGTGCTGCGTGTCTACCGGACGACCCCGGGCGGCGGCGCCACCTGGCCGACCCACTGGACCCAGATCGGCGCGGTCAGCGTGCCCGTCTACCCGGGCGTCACCACCGTGACGATCCCGTGGACCGGGGTGCCCGGACCGGGGCACTTCTGCCTGCTGGCGCGCTGGGTCTCGCCCACCGACCCGATGACCTTCGAGGGGCCGAGCACCAGCGTCAACACCCAGTACAACAACAACGTCGCCTGGCGCAACGTCGACTCGGTCCGACTCGTCTCGGGCGGGCCCCGGGTCGTCCGGCCGTTCGCCATCGGCAACGTGACCGCCGCGGAGACCAAGAACGACCTGGTCTTCACCCAGCCGGCCGAGCAGGCCCAGGGCGCCCGGGTCTTCGTCGACCTCGGCCCGACCCTGTTCGAGCGTTGGCAGGCCACCGGCAAGGTCGCCACGGGAGTCCGCCAGGTCGGCAAGACCGAACTGGAGATCGTCGATCCGGGGCGGGCCAGCATCAGCGGGCTGCTGTTGAAGCCCGGTGAGCGCATCGAGTTCTCCCTGTCCTTCTCGGCCGACACCACCCTGGCCAAGGAGACCGCGCTCAACGTGACCCAGTTCGGGCCCGACGCGGACGGCACCGAACGGGCCGACCTCGGCGGGGTGCAGTACCTGCTGGCGGGCGAGCAGCGGGGGTAACGCCGTCACCACCGCAGGACGGTGGGGCGCGGGCCGTGCGGCCGGCGCCCCACCGTCGTGGGTCGCGGCCACGACCGGGCCCGGGACGCCGACGGCACGCTCGGACGCCGTCGAGAGGGCGGCGCACCGCCACCGGACCGAGGTCAGCGCAGACAGACCCAGGCGGTGGACACCGCGTACCCGACGGTGCGCGCGCACAGCTGGACCGGGCCCGGCGGTGGGACACCCAGCGAGAAGAAGCCCACGGCGTCCACCGACGCCTCGTCGTAGGTGCCGGCGGCCGTCCGGGCACTGACCCGCCCGCCACCGGACGGGGAGAGCTGGCCGACGATCCCGGCGTCGGTCACCTCGATCTCCACCAGCACCGACCCGGTCCGGAACGACAGCGTCCGCGCGGACGCCACGGAACGGGTCATGCCGGCCAGCTCGGCGTCGACCGCCGAGTCGAACGTCAGCTCGGCGACGGCCAGTTCCGCGTCGGCGGTCCGCCAGGTGAACGCGGCCAGGGCCGCGCTCAGGTACGCCTCCGAGACCGGCCCGGTGTCCCACAGGGCCGCACCCAGCTCCGTCGTCAGCGCCTCGTCATCCGCAGGCGGCCACGGCTCCATCCGGTTCACCCCCGTTTCGTACCGATGGTGGAAGCTCCGAGAAACTCGACGATCGCCGGGCACTCCCGCAGCCTACGCAGGCATCGTGCCTGGGTCGGGCCGATGCTGCCGATCGGCACGCCCAGCCGTTCGGCGACCTCCCGGTAGCTCACCGGCGGGTCGGCCGTCAGCAGCGACAGCAACGCCTGGCAGCGCGACGGGAGCTGCACGAAACCCGCCCGCAACGCCTGCCGGCGCTCCGCGCGCAGCAACTCGTCGTCCGGTGCGGGTGCCATCGCGGCCAACTCCCGGGAGAGCCCGTGCTGGAGCTCCAGCGTCTGGTCGTACGGGTCGACGGGGTGGGAGCGGCGGCTCACCCGGGACAGCCGGTAGCACTCCCGGCGGGTCGTGGTGGCCAGCCAGCCCGGTAGCGCCTCGGGTTCGCGTACCCGACCCAACTGCTCCACCAGGCGCAGCCAGACGGTCTGGTTGACGTCGGCCGCGTCGGAGCGGCTGAGGTCGTAGGCGCGGATGACCGCGTACACGATCGGGGTGTACCGGCGGACCAGCTCGGCCCAGGCCGACTCGTCGCCGCGGGCGGCGGCGGACAGCAGGCTGGTCGCGCTGGCACCGGTCGCCGGGTCACCGCCCGGGGCGTCGACGCGGCTCATCCGACGAGCACCCCGTAGTCGGGATGCCAGCGGGGGGCGGCGAGCAGGCTCGCACGCGCCGCGTCCGCGCTGAGGCCCCCGGCGGTCATCATCGCGGCGAGTCGCCCGGAGACGTGCCCGGTGGCGAACGAGGTGCCGGCCCAGACGGCGAACCCGTGGAACTGCCGTGCCGGCCTGCCGGGCAGGGGGAGCTGCCCCTCGACGTAGGTGCTGTGCCGCTCGCCGAGGGCGCAGGCGTCCACCCAGGGCCCGTAGCAGCTGTCGGCCGCCGGCACCGGGCCGCCGGTCGTCTGGCTGACCGCCGCGACCGCCACCACCCGGTCCAGGGCGGCCGGCCAGAGTGGTCGGCTGGTGCCGGCGTTGCCGGCCGCCGCGACCACGGCGCTCGTTGCCGGCAACGCCGCCACCGCGTTGGCCAGTGGCAGCGACGGCTGATCGTCCAGGGTGTAGCCGCCCAGCGAGAGGTTGAACACGGCGACCTGCGGCGCGAGCCGGCTCAGGGCGGCCACCACCGTCGACTCGTCGCCCACCCCGGTCGGGTCCAGGGCCAGTTCCGGGTCGACGCGTACGCCCGGGGCCGCCTGCCGGACCACGCCCGCGACGAAGGTGCCGTGCCCGCCCTGCGGGGCGAGCACGTCGGTGTGGACGTAGAGCGGGTCCTCGTCGTCGAGTTGCGGCAGGTACGCGCCGCCGAGCCACTGCGGGTGGCACGCGCCGGCCTGCTGCCAGATCCCGGTGTCGCAGATGCCGACGGTGACGCCGGCGCCCTCACCGAGCCGGGTCGGGTCGGGGGGCGGCAGCGCCGGGGCGGGGCGGGGCGGGGTGCCCGGGTTCCCCATGATGTTGCCCAGCCCGAGCAACACGTGGTGGGGTTGCACCGCCGGCACCGGTTGGCCGGGCCACTGCTGGGGGTCGCGCAGTTTTCGCACGACGCCGGGGATGTCGGTCTCCCGGTCGAACAGCAGCCGGGTGACGCCGGCGAATCCGGCGCCGACGGTCGCCGGATAATCGTGGGCGCGCAGCCAGGTGGCGACCCGTTTGGCGTCGGCGTCGGCGGCGAGCAGTTGCCGGGGGCGGTAGAGGATCTCCCGGCCGGGGGCGGTGTACCGGCGTACGTTCTGGTCGGCGGCCAGGGCGGCCTCGAACGCCCTCTGGTAGGCGGCGGCGTCCGCGTCGCCGGCGGCGGCCGGGGCCGGCCGCGGCAGCACACCGAACGGCGCCGCCACCGCCAGCGCGGACAGCGTCAGGATCCGCCGTCGGGACAGTGGGCCGCCCGGACCCGGCACGGTGGGGTGGTCAGACGGCGGCACGGATCCTCCATGCTGGTGAAAGAAGCGTGCCCACCCAGGGCGGGCGCGGTGAATTCCCCGACCGCCAATTATTCCGCACCATCGCCGCTTGTCAATTAGGGGCAACCGAGCAGGACACCCATTGACGACATTCCCGCGATGGATTCTCGACGTTGACTCGCGGCTGTTCGTCGTGGACTCTCTAGGGCATGCCCGACAGCACCGGTTGCGGTGCCGCGGCGGCCCAGGCGGCGCTCGACGCCGTCCAGCGATACCCACCCGAGGCGATCAGCATCGCCCAGCGGGTGCTCGCCAGCCAGACCGCCGACGACGACGAGCGCTCCACCGCCGAGCGGGCCATCGGGCTGGCCCTGCGCGAACTCAACGACCTGCCCGGCGCGCTGCGCCACCTGCGCCGGGCGGTACGGGTGTCCGGCACCCCGCGTACCCGGGCGCTGGCCCGGATGAGCCTCGGGTACGTGCTGGCCAACGCCGGTCGTACCGCTGCCGCGCTGCGGGCGGTGACCGCCGCGCTGCCCCAGCTCACCGGTGCCGACGCCGGCCGGGCCCGGATGCAGCGGGGGGTGGTGCTGCACTACCGCGGGCGCTACGCCGAGGCGGTGCGCGACTACGGCATCGCCATCGACATCGCCCAACGCGAGAACGATCCGCTGCTGGAGGCGCGCGCCCGCAACAACCGGGGACTGCTCAACGCGCACCGGGGTTCCTCCGGTGGCCCCGGCGACGACCTCTCCCGGGCGGCGGCGGTCTTCCACCGGCTCGGGCTCGACCTCGCCGCGGCCGACGCCCGGTGGAACAGCGGCATCGCCGCCGGGCAACGCGGCGAGATCGCCGTCGCGCTGCGCTGCTTCGCCGACGTCGACGAGGAGTACCGGCGACTCGCCGTCCCGCGTCCGGCGCTGCTGCTGGACCGGTTCGAGCTGCTGCTGTCGGTGCCGCTGCTCGACGAGGCGGTCGGGGTGGCCGCCGCCGCGGTACGGGAACTGCACCGCCGGGGCATGGCCTCGGACCTCGCCGAGGCGCTGCTGGCCCAGGCCCGCGCCGCGCTGCTCGCCGACGACCTGGACACCGCGACCGCGGCCGCAGCCCAGGCCCGGGTCAGGTTCCGGCGTCAGGGCCGGCGCACCTGGGCCGCCTTCGCCCGGCACGTCGAACTGCGCGCGGAGTTCCGCCGGGGCACCCGGACGGCGGCCCTGCTCACCGCGATGGTGCGGACGGCCGACGAACTCGACGCCACCGGGTGGCCGGGGCCGGCGCTGACCACCCGCCTCGAAGCCGGCCTGCTGGCCGCCGCCTCGGGCCGGGTCGACCGGGCCGTGACCCTGCTCGACGTGGCCGCGCAGGCCCGCCGTCGGGGCACCGCCTCCCGCCGCGCCCAGGGCTGGTACGCGCTGGCCCGTTCGCGTCGGCTCACCGGTGACGACGCCGGGGCGGCCCGGGCGCTGCGGCGGGGGCTGGCCGTGCTGGACCGGCACCGCACGTCCCTCGGCGCCACGGAGCTGCGCGCCCACAGCGGCACGTACGGTCGGGAACTGGCCGCCGAGGGCCTCGACATCGCGGTGCGGGCCGGCTCCCCGGCCCGCACCCTGGCCTGGGCCGAACGCTGGCGGGCCAACACCCTGCGGATGCGTCCGGCGCTGCCCCCGGACGACCCGGACCTGTTCGCGGCGCTCACCGAACTGCGGCTCGTCAGCAGCCTGCTGGAGGACGAGGTGCTGGCGGGCCGGCCGGCGCACGCCCTGCGGGGTCGGCAGGCGCGGCTGGAGCAGCGCATCCGGGACCTGGCCCGCCGGGTGCCCGGTGGGACCGGTGTGGTGAACCCGCCCGGCGTGGGCGTGCTCGCCGGTCGACTCGGTACCCGGGTGCTGGTCGAGCTGGTCGCCCACGGCGACCGGCTGCGCGCGGTGCTGGTCCGCGACGGCCGGGCCAGCCTGCACGACCTCGGTCCGCTGGCCGAGGCGGTGCACCTGACCCGGTGGCACCGGTTCGCGCTGCGCCGGCTGGTCACCACCGGCGACACGGCGACCGCGCGGGCCGGGGCCGGGCACGCCGCCGCCGCACTGGACCGGCAGCTCTTCGATCCGCTGCGCCGGCACCTCGGCGACCGTCCCCTGGTGATCGTGCCGGTCGGGGCCCTGCACGCGGTGGCGTGGTCGGGTCTGCCGACCTGCGCCGGTCGCGCCGTGACGGTCGCCCCGTCGGCCACGGCCTGGCTGCGGGCGGACGACGGCGAACCCTCGGCCGGGCCGTCGGTGCTGGCCTGCGGGCCGCGCCTGCCGGCGGGTCAGGCCGAGGTGGGCAGGCTCGCGCAGGTACTGCCGGGGGCGACCCTGCTCACCGGCGCGGACGCCACCGCCGACGCGTTGACCGCGGCGCTCGACGGGGCCGGCCTGGTCCACATCGCCGCCCACGGCACCTTCCGCGCCGACAATCCGCAGTTCTCCACCCTGGAGCTGGCCGACGGACCGCTGTTCGCCTACGAGTGGGAGCGGGTCACCCGTCCGCCCGGCTGTGTGGTGCTGTCCGCGTGCGACTCGGGGCTGACCGGGGTCCGCCCCGGCGACGAGGTCATGGGTTTCACCGCCGTGCTGCTCGGACTGGGTGCCCGGTGCCTGGTCGCCACCGTGCTGCCGGTGCCGGCCGACCCCACCACCGCGCTGATGCTCGACCTGCACCGACGGATGCGGGCGGGGCTGCGACCGGCGCAGGCGCTCGCCGACGCCCAACGGGCCTTCGTCGCCTCCGGCGACGGCACCGCCGGGGCCACGGCGGCGGCGTTCGTCTGTCTCGGCGCCGGGTGACGTCCCGACCGTCGGCGCGGCCGGTGCGGGGTCACCCCAGCGCCGCGACCCGGGGACGCAGGCCGTCGATCAGCTCCGGTGGCGCGGCGAGCACCCGGCTGCCGCTCACCTCGACCGCGACGCCGGCCTCGACGGCGATCACCTGACCGGCCGCCCAGTCCCAGCGGAACGTGCGGTCCTCGACGTAGGCGTCGCAGCGGCCCGCCGCGATCCAGGCCAACGCCAGCGCCGTCGAGCCCAGCATCCGCACCCCGCGAACGTCACCGGCCAGGTCGGTGACCACGGCCGCCTGCACCCGGCGGTGGGCGACGTCGTAGGCGTAGCCGGCGGCGAGGACGACCTCGCCGAGGGTGACACCGGCGCGCCGGGTCAGCGGTGTGCCGTTCAGGGCCGCGCCGCCACCCCGGACGCCGCAGAACGTCTCGTCGTGGACCGGGTCGTGGACCACCCCGACGACGGGCCGCCAGCCGTGCGGGGTCTGCTGCTCGCAGGCGATGCTGACGCACCAGAACGGTATCCCCGAGACGTAGTTGACGGTGCCGTCGAGGGGGTCGAGGACCCAGCGCAGCCCGGAGTCGCCGACGTGGTCGCTGCCCTCCTCGGCGAGGATGCCGTCGCCGGGACGGCGGGCACGCAGCAGCTCGACGATGCGCGTCTCACTGGCCCGGTCCGCCTCGCTGACCAGGTCGGTGGGGGCGGTCTTGTAGTCGACGCGGCCGTGGTCGCCGAAGCGCCGCAGCAGTTCCCGGCCGCCGAGGCGGGCCGCCTCCTCGGCGACCCGCCGGCAGTCGTCCAGCTCGGCAGCGGTCGCCATCGCGTCCTCCTCGGGTCGTCGGCAGGGCCGTTGGAGATCGTCGCACCCGCACGGGCGCGGGCACCAGACGACCCGGCGGACGCCGGTGGTGACACCGTGCCGCCCCGGGCCGGGTGGCGGCGTCGGGCCCCGGACACCGGGCGGCGAGCGGCGGGACCGGCCGGTCGGGCACACTGTGGACAGCGGTCGGGGAACCGACGCTCGCCGACATCCCGTCGACCCGCCCCGTCGCCATCGCCGTGGGGAGGCAGCGCGACATGGGTACGGTCGACACAGAGCGGCTGCTGGCGCGGATCCGCGACGGGGTCATCGGCGAGGGCGAGGTGCTGGACGGCCCGTACGGGCCACGCCGGATCACCTACGCCGACTACACCGCCTCCGGTCGGGCGCTGGACTTCGTGGAGGACACCGTCCGGGACTGGGTGCTCCCCCGCTACGCCAACACCCACACCGAGAGTTCCGCCACCGGACGGGCGACGGGGCGGCTGCGGGAGGACGCCCGGCGGACGATCCTCGACGCCGTCGGCGGCACCGACGACCATGCGGTGATCTTCTGCGGTGCGGGGGCCACGGCGGCGGTCGACAAGCTGGTGGGCGTGCTCGAACTGCGGCTGCCCGACGGGCCGACGCGCCGCCACGGCCTGCTGGACGCCATCGCCCCGCACCAGCGCCCGGTGGTCTTCGTGGGCCCCTACGAGCACCACTCCAACGAGCTGCCGTGGCGGGAGACGTACGCCGACGTGGTCGTCATCGGCGCGGACGCCGACGGGCACATCGACCGGGCCGAGCTGGCCGAGCGCCTGGTCCGGTACGCGGACCGCCCGCTGCGGATCGGCAGTTTCTCCGCCGCCTCGAACGTCACCGGCATCCTGTCCGACACCGACACGGTCGCGGCGTTGCTGCACGCCCACGGGGCGCTGTCGTGCTGGGACTACGCGGCCGCCGGCCCGTACGTGCCGATCCGGATGGGCGAGTCGGTGCCGGGCGCCGCGGACGGCAAGGACGCGGTGTTCCTGTCGCCGCACAAGTTCGTCGGCGGCCCGCAGACCCCCGGCGTGCTGGTGGTGCGGCGGGATCTGATGCGCAACCGGGTTCCGGTGGTGCCCGGTGGCGGCACCGTGGCGTTCGTCGACCCGGTGGGGCACCGGTATCTCGACGATCCGGTGGCCCGGGAGGAGGGTGGCACGCCGGCGATCGTCGAGTCGATCCGGGCGGGCCTGGTGTTCGCCCTCAAGCAGTCCGTCGGCACCGACGTCATCGCCGGCCGTGAGGAACGGCTGTGGTCGCGGGCGCTGCGCCGCTGGTCGACGAACCCGGGGATCGTGGTCCTGGGCAACCCCCGGGCGCGGCGGCTGCCCATCGTGTCGGTGCAGATCCGCCACGGTGCCCGTCACCTGCACCACAACTTCGTCGTGGCGCTGCTCAACGACCTGTTCGGCATCCAGGCCCGGGGCGGGTGCTCCTGCGCGGGCCCGTACGGGCACCGCCTGCTCGGCATCGACGAGGAACGGTCCCGGGCGTTCCGGGTGGAGATCGCCCGGGGGTGCGAGGGGATCAAGCCGGGGTGGACCCGGATCACCTTCGGCTACTTCCTGTCCGACCAGGTCGCCGACTACCTGATCGACGCCGTCGACCTGGTCGCCCGGCAGGGGCACCGGCTGCTGGCCGACTACCGCTTCGACGCCCGTACCGGCCTGTGGCAGCACCACCGGGGGCCGGGCCGGTCGGTGGGCCTGGCCGACCTGGCCCGGCTGGTGACCGGCGGGGAGCAGCCGGCGGCACACCGGCGTCGGGCCGGGGAGGATGCTCTGGCCGGCTACCTGCACGAGGCACGGGAGATCCTGGCCGGCCGCCGGGACCAGGTCGACGAGGGACCCACCGGCCTACCGGCCGGTGTGGAGGCGTTGCGCTGGTTCCACCTCCCGCCGGCCTGTACCGCTGCCGCGTCACCGCGCTGACCGGGCGCCGCGCCGCCCGGTCATCCCCCGCCGCGCCCGGCGGCGGTTCCTGCCCGCCGCCGGACGCCTGAGCCGCTACTCTGCCGGGTCGGTGCGGACGGGGCCGGCGACCGCGTAGACGACCAGCCCGGCGAGGGCGAACGTCACCGCGGTCACCGCGGCGGCCCGGCTGTCGGTCGGCTGGCCCTGCCAGGTGGCGACCGCTCCCCAGGTCCCGCCCTGCGGGTACACGGCCGCGATGGTGGTCCAGCCCACCGGCAGGAACCAGGACCGGGCGGCGCCGACCACGCTCGTGCACAGCGCGGTCAGACCGAGCAGCCCGGCGGCGTCGCGGACCACCAGTGCGGCCGGCCCGAACCGGGCTCCGGTGTGCAGCGTGGCGAGCAGCACCGCGAGGACGATCACCCCGCCGGCAAGCAGGTGCGCGCCGCGTCGCCAGGACCACCGCAGTGATGCCGTCCGGTCCAGGTTCGCGTCCGGGCCGACGAGGGTGGGGGCGAACGCCGCGACCATCATCAGGACGGTCAGCACGACCAGCATCGGGGTGGCGTCGCGGTCCTTGGCCAGGGCCCGGTAGAGCGCCCAGACCACCGCGGCGCCGCCGACCGCCGCGGCCAGGGCCACGGGTACCCGGCGTGAACGCAGGTAGAGCAGCGTCCCGGTCACCTGGCACTCCGGGACAACAGGCCCTCGGAGTCCCGGCAGGCCCGCACGGCGTCGCGGACGGCCGTGACCCGGGCCACCGCCTCGGCCTCGGGCAGTGCCCGCAGGCCCTGCCACAGGGTCTTCGCCCCGGTGGTGATCGACGGGTCCTCCTCGATCATGCCGGGAACCAGCCCGACGTCCGAGCGCGGCTCACGGCCGATGAGCCAGTACGCCGCCGCCCGCTCGACCGTCTCGTTGCGGTTCCGGCAGTCGTAGTCGTACGGGACGCCCAGGCTTCTGACGACGTCGAGGACCACGAGGTCGGGGTGGGCGAGCCGGCCCCGCCTGTCGATCCGGACCTCGATCGTGACGACCTCGTCCTGGACGGCCGGCTGCTCCTGGCGGTACCCGATCGTGCGGGTGTCCTCGTGCACGACGGTCGGCGCGTCCGGTAGTTTCGCCAGCGCCGCGAGGCCCTCCCGGGCCCGCGGGGTGATCGTGTCGAGCACTTTGGCGTGGACCCGGCTGACGCACACCGTCGGGGTGGCGTCGGTGCAGACCAGTTCCCGCGCGACCGGGTCGACCGGCCAGGTGAGCACGTCCCGGTCGGTGGGGAGGATCGCCGTCGCCACCCCGACCCCGAGCAGCACCGGCAGCACCGCCATCGCCCGCAGCCGCCACCCGTCGGCGACGAACAGCAGCAGGCCGGTGACGGCGAGCGTGGTCATCGAGATCGCCAGCGCGCCGCTGACCCGGCTGTCGATGGTCTGGTACTCGTGGAAGCCGCCGGAGCCGTGCGCCGGGGAGATCGCCGCGGCCAGCCGCTCCGGGGTCGAGACGGTGCTGAAGAAGACCAGCAGCACGCCGCCCACCGCCAGTGCCGGGGCGGTCACCAGGGCGGGCAGCAGCCGTCCGACGCCCAGTCCGAGCCACGCCGCGGCGACCAGGGACAGCGCGCCGACCGCGGTGACGACGACGAAGTTCAGCAGCGGCACGTACGAGGCGGTGTTGACGATCCAGGCGATGCCCGCCGCGGTCACCACCAGGTAGGCGACCACGAGGGTGAGGGCCATCGTGCCGAGCACCGGCAGCATCCGGGCGGCACGGGGGCGGGCGGTGGTGGCGAACAACTCGCCGACCTTCGCCCGGTGTTCCCGGCGGCCCTGCCAGGCTCCGGCCGCGAGGGCGAGCGGCCACAGCAGGAGCAGGTACTCCCGGATGGCCAGGGCCAGGGCCATCCAGCCGGTCGACCAGCGGCCGGTCGCCACGTACAGCGACCCGACCCCGACCACCACCGTGATCACCGCGGCTCCGAGCGCGGCGGAGCGGCGCAGTTCGATCCCCATGACGCCCACCCGGGCACCCCGCTTCCCGTCGGGCCGCCGGGCGGCGGCGCTGTGCGCGGCGATGGTCCGCCCGCTCATCGGGTGGCCTCCGCACGGTGCTGACGCAGCAGCGCCGAGTAGCCCCGCTCGGCCGGGCTGTCACCGGCGTGACCCGCGTCGCCCTGCGCGGCCAGCACCTCGGGCGTGCCCCGCCACACCAGGCGGCCCTCGTTGACCAGGACGACGTCGGTGCAGGCCGCCACCACGTCCTCGACCAGGTGGGTGGAGACCAACACGCAGGTGTCGCCGCCGAGGTCACGCAGCAGCTCCCGGAAGTCGAGCCGTTGTTCCGGGTCGAGGCCGACGGTCGGCTCGTCGAGCAGCAGGAGCCGTGGGTCGTTGACGATGGCCTGGGCGATGCCCGCCCGGCGCAGCATGCCGCCGGAGAGCGTCTTCATCCGGGCGTCGGCCTTGGCGGTGAGCCCGACCCGGTCGATGGCCCGCTGCACCGCCTCGGCGACGCCCGCCTTGGGCATCTCCTTGAGCCAGGCCATGTAGCCGACGAACTCCCGCACGGTGAACCGGGGGTAGTAGCCGAAGTGCTGCGGCAGGTAGCCCAGGGCGCGGCGGACCGCCCGCAGCTCGGAGCGGCCGTCGACGGGGTGTCCGAGCAGGGTCAACCGGCCGCCGGCCGGGGACACGACGGTCGCCAGGGCGCGCATCAGCGTGGTCTTGCCCGCGCCGTTGGGGCCGAGCAGTCCGTGCACGCCGGTGGGCAGGGCCAGGTCGAGGCCGTTGACGGCGAGGTACCGGCCGGCCCGGACCTGGAGGCCCTCGGCGTGGATCGCCCAGGGATGGGTGGTGGTGGTCGTTTCGACCGCGCTCACCGCACGCATCGTCGCTGTCTCCTTCGGTAATTTCCAGGGCAGGGTGGCGGTCCGGCCCGGTGGCCGTACCGCTGCGTCAGGTCAGGGGTGGGGATCAGTCGCGGTGGGACAGCCGCCGGAAACCGTCGACCCGGAGCAGGGCGACGACGGTCAGGACGGCCGTGACGAGCGCCCAGGTGCGGGCGCTGTCCGCCGACAGCACCACCGGCATCCGGGCGGCGACGAGGCTGGGGGCGATCACCGCGAGCGTCCAGGCCGTGATGAGGCCGAGCGCGGCGCGGCGTACGCCGACGAGGGTACCCAGCAGCAGGGTGGCGGCGGTGAACGCCAGGCAGGGCAGCAGCAGCAGCGCCATCGACGCCCCGGTCCCGGCGCCGACCACGGCGAGCGCGGGGATGACGAACGCCAGCACCGCGGCCGTGCGCCGCAGCAGCATCGTCAGGCCGGCGGCGGGCGTGGCGGCGATCAGCTCCCAGGCCTGGTCGGCCCGACGGTGCCAGGCGACCGCCACGCCGGGCAGCGGCGCCAGGGGCGCGATCAGCAGCACCACGGAGGGCAGGCCGACCCACAGCGCGCCGAGCAGCGCGGCGCAGCCGAGCGCCGTCACCGTCATGACGAGCCAGGGCAGCAGGGTGCCGACGAACCAGCGGTGCCGGGCCACCGACCAGGACCGGCTGCGGCGGGCCGGGGCCGGGGTGGCCGCGATCTCCCGGTCCAGCGCCGTCGCGACCAGGTCGATCACGGTCCGGCTCTCCGCCGTGGTGCTGCCGGCCAGGCGGGCGCGGCAGTCGGCGCAGTCTTCGAGGTGGACCTCGATCGCCCAGACGCTGGCCTCGTCGAGACCGGGGTCGCCGGTGGCATAGCGGTCGATCTGGGTCAGGTTGGGGTGGGTGGTCATGACAATGCCTCCCGTAGGGCGACCCGGGCCCGGCGGACGCGGGACTTCACCGTGTTTTCCGGTACGCCGAGCAGCACCGACGCCTCGCGCGCCGAGAGCCCGTCGAGGACCGTGGCCCGCAGGGCGGCCCGGACGGCGGGCGGCAGGGTGAGCAGGGCATGCTCCAGTTCCTGGCCGATCCGGGCGGCCATCACCTCGTCCTCGGCGGCGGGGGCGGTGGCCGGCGTCAACTCCACCTGCGGCACCTGACTGCGGCGGGCGCGGCGGCGGAACGCGTCGACCAGCCGGTGCGCGGCGATGGTCCACAGCCAGCCCACGGCGCTGCCCTGCGCCTCGTCGCCGGTGCGGGCCCGGGTGCCGGCGAAGCTGCCCGCCGCCCGCCAGACCGCCAGGTAGGTGTCCTGGAGCACCTCGGCCACCACGTCCGGGTCGGCGCAGCGGCGCCGCAGGCGCACCTCCAACCACGGGGCAGTACGACGGTAGAGCTCGTCGAACGCCTGGCGGTCGCCACGGGCGACGCGGCGTACGAGTTCACCCTCGTCGTCTGCTTCCATGTCTGTCCTCACGCCTGGTAAGACGACGGCCGCACCGGATCGGGTCCCCAATCGGAGTGACCGGCGTCACACTGTCGCCGGGTCGGGCTCCCCCCATCCTGACCCACCCGCCCGAAGCGGGTCGGCGGGCCGCCTGCCGCGCCGGTGCAGGTCAGTGCTGCTGGGCGGGGAACGCCGGCAGGGCGGTGTCCCGGGACACCGCGTCGAGGTCACGCTGCGCGACGATGCTGGCGGTGATCTCGTCGGGCGGAACCGGACGGCCGAAGTGCCAGCCCTGCCCGTTGTCGCAGCCGGTCGCGGTCAGCCGGTGGGCCTGCTGGGCGGTCTCGATGCCCTCGGCGGTCACGACCAGGCCGAGCCGGTGCCCGAGGGACACGACGGTACCCAGGAAGTCGTCGTCCGTGCCGGGACGGCGGGCCCCCGGCCGCCGGACCGGCTGCGCCGACGGGCGGGTCAGGCTGGCGTCGAGCTTGAGACCGTGCAGCGGGAGGGAGCGGAGGTTGGCCAGGTTCGCGTAGCCGATGCCGAAGTCGTCGATGACGATCCGTACGCCGAGGGTCATCAGCGCCGCCAGGGATTCCGCCACCACGCCGGTCAGGTCGATCACGGCCTGTTCGGTGACCTCCAGCTGGAGCAGGTGGGGCGGCAGGCCGGTCCGGTCGAGGATCTGCGCCACCTCCCCGGCCAGGCCGTTCTGGCGGAGTTGGCGTACCGACACGTTCACGCTGACGTACAGCCCGGGTTGGATCCGCTGCCACTCGCCGGCCTGCCGGCACGCCTGCTCCAGCAGGTGGCGGCCGAGCGCCACCACGAGACCGGTGTGTTCGGCGAGGTCGATGAACCGGGCGGCGGTCAGCAGGCCGAGCTGGGGATGCCGCCAACGGGCCAGGGCCTCCACCCCGGCCAGCCGCCCGGAGCGCAGCGCGGCGATGGGTTGGTAGGCGGCGGTGAACTCGCCACGGTGCAGCGCCGCGGGCATGGCCGCCGACAGGCGGTAGCGGGCCGCGTCCGCGGCGCTGCGGTCCTGGTCGAAGCGGCGCAGGGTGGCCTTCCCGTCGGCCTTGGCCCAGTGCAGCGCGATCTCACTGTCCCGCAGCAGGGTGGCGCCGTCGTCGGCGACGCTGCCCTCGGCGACACCCGCGCTCGCCGTCAGGGGTACTTCGGTGTCGTTGACGTGGAACGGGGCGGCGAGCGTGGCCAGGGCCCGGTCGGCGATCTTGATGGCGTCCTCGGCGCAGGTGGTGTCGCGGACCAGGATCGCGAACCGGTCGCTGTCCAGCCGGGCCACCAGGTCGACCCGCGGGTCGGTGAGGGCGGCGAGGCGGTGGGCGATCTCGCGGAGCAGGAGGTCACCCACCTGGTGCCCGAGGACGTCGTTGACCGCCGCGAAGTCGTCGACGTCGAGGCAGCAGACCCCGACCCGGTCGACCGGCACGGCGGCGGAACAGAGGCGTCCCAGTTCCTCGGTGAACCGGGTCAGATTGGGCAGGCCGGTCAGCTGGTCGTGGGTGGCGAAGCGGCGGAACCGGGCCTCGCTGACCCGCAACGCCTCCTCGGCCTGGGTGCGGGCGGCCAGCGCGGCCAGCCGGACGGTGTCCTGTTCCCGCAGGCTGCGGTCGTGCGCGGCGGACGCGAAGCCCGCCGCGAGCTCCGCCAGCAGGTCGTTGAGGCGGGTGGCGCGGGTGGGGTCGGCGGCGATGCCCAGCGCGGCGGGCAGCCGGGCGCCGATGACCGCGATCGTCCCGCCGAGCGCCTCCGGCGAGCCGAAGCCGGCCGCCACCAGATCGGCGCCGATCCGCTGGCCGTCACCGGGCCGGGCCGGGTCGGCGAGGACGGCGGTGACCAGCCGGGCGGCCAGTGCGCTGACGATCCGGTGCCGCTGCCCGGCGGTGATCGGCACGTAGTGGGCGCGGTGCAGGGCGGTGGCCCACGCCGTGACGAACCCCTCGACGCCGGGCCGGTACCGGTCGTCGATTCCGTCGGCGTCGGGCCGATCGTTCACCTGCGGCGTCCGACTCCGACGTAGAAGCTCATCCGCTCCGGGTGCTCGCCGACCTCGGCCGGCGACTCGGGACGCCACAGCGGTGACCACACCACGCCGGGCTCCACCAGGTCGAGGCCGGCGAAGAAGTCCTCCACCTGGGCGCGGGTGCGAGCGGTGACAGGCGTGTTGGTCCGGCCGCTGAGCCGGGTGCCCTCCCCCATCTCGTCCGGTCGGCTGTCGGTGGTGACGTGGCTGATCGCCACGCAACTGCCGGGGGCCAGGGCCGTCCACAGTCGCTTGATCAGACCGTACGGGTCGTCGTGGTCGGGGACCGCGTGCACCACCGAGACGAGCAGCAGGCCGACGGGCCGGTCGAGATCGAGCAGCCGGCGGGTCTCCGGATGCTCGAGGATGGCCTCCGGGTGGCGGAGGTCTTCGAGCAGGGCGACCGCGTTGGGCTGGCCGGCGAGGATGTGTGTGCTGTGCGTGACCGCCACCGGGTCGATGTCCACGTAGACCACCCGGGCGTCCGGGTCGACCTGCTGGGCGATCTCGTGCACGTTGCCGACGGTGGGGATGCCGGACCCGATGTCGAGGAACTGCCGGACGCCCTGGTCGAGCATGAACCGCACCGCGCGGTGCAGGAACTCCCGGTTCGCCCGCGCGACCAGGCGGAGATCGGGCACCGCGGCCAGGGCCTGGCGGGCGAACTCCCGGTCGACCTCGAAGTTGTGCGAGCCGCCGAGCCAGTAGTCGTAGGCCCGCGCCACGCTCGGCCGGCTGAGATCGACATCCGCTGGCGCCCACTCAGGCCGTTCCATCGTCGCCCTTCCCACCACCACCGTGACGTGACCGCCGCCACTATAGTCGGATATCTTCCACTCCCGTACCGCACCGCGATGACGGTGCGGGGCCACGGCGCTCAGCCGCCGACCGTGTGTCCACACGGTACAGACATCGGCCGTCGCGCGCCCGGATCGGGTCGGGAGCGGACGGCGACCCTACGCGGAGGCGACGGACCTCGGCGGCCACGGGCCCGCTCCACTCAGCCACCGTCCAGGTTGCGTTGGTAGCTTGCCGGCCCGACGGCTTCCACAGTGGAGGCCGCTGGAGTCGTTGCCGGACAACGGTTTCACGCACATCACGTCGGGTTCGCGGTCACCGCGTGCCCGGCGGTCGTCGAGGGAGAGGTTCGTGGTGTTCAAGAAGATGCTGGGTGCGTTCGGGGTGGGCGGCCCCAGCGTCGATACGGTCCTGTCCAATCCGAGCACCCGACCGGGGCTGACGCTCACCGGCCAGGTGAACCTGACCGGTGGCAGCCACGATGTGGAGATCGACCAGATCACCGTCGGTCTGGTCACCCGGGTGGAGATGGAGGGCGCGGAGGAGGAGTACGACGCGCTCGTGGAGTTCCACCGGGTGCCGGTCGCCGGTGGCCTGTTCCTGCGCGAGGGGCAGCAGCTCAGCCTGCCGTTCCAGGTGGCGGTGCCGTGGGAGACGCCGGTGACCGAGCTGAACGGTCAGCACCTGCCCGGTATGACGATGGGCCTGCGTACCGAGGTGGCCGTCCGGGGTGCGGTCGACAGGGGCGACCTCGACCCGGTGTACGTGCACCCGCTGCCCGCCCAGGAGCGCGTCCTGGAGGCGTTCGGCCGGCTCGGCTTCACGGTGAAGGCGGCCGACCTCGAACGGGGCCACATCGCGGGGTCGCACCAGACGCTGCCGTTCTACCAGGAGATCGAGTACTACGCGGCACCGCAGTACGCCCACGCCGTCACCGAGGTCGAGCTGACCTTCGTCGCCAACGGGCACGGCGTGGACGTCGTGCTGGAGCTGGACAAGCACGGCGGGCTGTTCACCGGCGGACAC
Organism: Micromonospora sp.; assembly: GCF_048594385.1. NCBI lineage: Bacteria > Bacillati > Actinomycetota > Actinomycetes > Micromonosporales > Micromonosporaceae > Micromonospora > Micromonospora sp. The sequence goes on from NZ_JBMDWU010000612.1 coordinate 58,880, forward strand.
GACTCGTACGGCCGGCACCACGTCGCCCACGGCGACGCGCACGGCGACTGGACCGCGCAGGTCGACGGCTGGCTCCGGCAGGCCGTCGACGGCCGGCAGGATCCGCACGTCGGCTACGGCTACGCCCCGCCCGCCCCGGCCTACGGGACGCCCGGCTACCCGCCGCCGCCCCCGCCGCCCGGCTACGGCGCACCCGCCTACGGACAGCCTGCTTACGGACAGCCCGGCTACGGGCACGCGGGGCACGGGCATCCCGGCGGCCACCACAAGGAGGGGCACCACGACCACGACGGGCCCGGTATGGGTGCGGTCGCCGCCGGTGTGGTCGGTGGCGCGGCGCTCGGCTTCGCCGGCGGCATGATCGCCGACGAGATCTTCGACGACGAGGACGAGGGCGGCGACGAGGACGCCTGATCCCCCGCCCGGTCCACTGTGGATCGGGCAGAGGAATCATGATCTAATTCAACTGGTTCGTCCGTATATGGTCGGGATTTCCGACCACGAGTCAAGGAGTGTGCATGCCCGCAAGCGCCGACCTCACCAAGCTGGTCGACAAGGCATACCAGGACAAGGCCCTCACCGAGATCGTCGACGCCCCGGTGTCCGCCCTCGCCGGGGTCAGCGACGGCGACGCCAAGCTGCTCAAGGAGGCCTTCGGCATCACCACCGTGGGCGACCTCGGCCGCAACCCGTACTTCCAGACCGCCAACGCCCTGGTCGCCCTCACCGGCGCGAAGTGAGCCCACCCGGTGGCCCGGGACTCCCCCGGGCCACCGGGCACCCGCCCGCGCCGACCACCGCCGGGCGGACCGCGCCGACGCCGGCACGGCCGCTGCCGACGGGCGCTCCCGACCGTCGTGCCGGATAATTGTCCGATGACAAATCCTGACCTCGACCCGGACGTGTACCCACCCCTCGACCCCCGCGAGCCGGTGCCGGACGACGTCGGCGAGCTTCTTCCCGACACGCCCGGCGAACTGCCGGAGGCCCCGGTCGAGCCGATGCCCGACGACGGCGATCCGGGCGGCGTGCCCGAGCCGGCCTGACGGCGGGCCCGTCCGGACCGGCCGCACCACCGGACACTGTCCGGTCACACCCCGGTCGGCGCGGGTGACGGTCGAGGCGCCACAGCGGCGACACCGACGCCACCGTCCCCCGCCGGTCGGGGCGTCGGCCAGCGACCCCGACCAGCCGGAACGTGCCGCCACCGGGCGAGCTTGCGGGGGTTGCGGACCACCCACAGGTGCCCGACCCGGCCGGTGCCGGTCGCGGCGAGCGCGAGCACGGCGAGGGTACGGCCGAGCCGGTCGGTGGCGACCAGACCCGGCTCGCCGTTGACGGACGTCTCGTCGACGAGCAGGTCGGGTTGCCGCTCCCACACGCCCAGCAGGAAGTTGGCGATGGCCTGCGCCCCGTGCAGCGGTACGGCGGAAGCCGAGACGAGGCCGCCGCTGTCGGTGATCGCGGTGGCGTCCGGATCGAGCACGTCGACCAGGGCGGCGAGGTCGCCGGTCTGCCAGGCGGACCGGAACGCCCGCACGACCGCGGCGTGCTCGGCCGGACGCACCGGTGCGCGGCGTTGCTCACGGACCCGACGCCGGGCCGACGAGGCGAGTTGCCGGCACGCGGCAGGGGTACGGCCGACGATCCCGGCGATCTCGGGGTAGGTGAACCGGAACACGTCGTGCAGCACAAACGCGACCCGCTCGGCCGGGGTCATCGCCTGCAGCACCACCAGCAGGGCCATCGACACGGAGTCGTCCAGGCTCACCCGGTCGGCGGGGTCGACCACCGTCGAGGCTTCCCGGCTGCTCCAGCCGGTCGCCGGGAGGGGTTCGGGGAGCCACTCGCCGACGTACCGCTCCCGGCGGGCCCGTGCCGTCGTGAGCATGTCGAGCCCGATGCGGCTGGCGGTCCTGATCAGCCAGGCGCGGGGGTTGACGACGGCGTCGCGTTCCCCGTCGCTGAGCCGGTGCCAGCGCAGGTAGGTCTCCTGCACAACGTCCTCGGCATCGGCGAGCGAACCGAGCAGGCGGTAGCTGAGCCCCAGCAGGACCCCACGATCGCGGGTCACCGGGTCCGGCGGCCCCGGGGGGCCCGGCACGGCGTCCTGCGGCACCTCTGCTCCCTCCCCCGGCCGGGGGGTCGGCCGGCGCGCGCCGCCCCCGGCGGGCGGCTCACGTCCGGCGCGGCGGGCCCCGCCGGACCGGGCGCCGACCGGCGGCGTCAACCACACAG
>NZ_JBMDWU010000613.1:0-9016 GCF_048594385.1 Micromonospora sp.
GGCTGCGGGCGGCGCGGCGACGGTGTGCGACGCCCCGGCTGCGCCGCCCGGAACCTCGGCCGCCGCCGACCTGTCACCCGGGGCTCCGGACGCCACCGGCCTGCCGGACGGGACCGTCCAGGCCGGTCCGCCGGGCGGGTCGGCCGCCGGTGCCGGGTGGGGCGGGGAGACCGGCCCCGGCTCCCCGGTCCACGACCCGCACCCCGCGTCGGTGCGCCCGACGGACGCGCTCGACGGCATCGCCGTGCCACCACCCCCGGCCGGAGCGGTCGCCTACCGGGTGGGTGCCGACGGCACCGCCGAGCCGGTGCCCCGCCAGCGGCCCGCCCCGGTAACCGTCCCCACCGGCCAGGCCGTCACGTCCGCCGCCGGTGCGCCCGACCCGGCGGGCGACCCGGCCGACGTCGGGCCCGTCGCCACCGGCCCCCGCCCCGAGCCGGCGGTGGCCCATCCGGCGGGCGGCCCGGACCTGGACGGGTGGCAGGAGGCGTACGCCGAGGCGGCCCGGGACGTGCTGCGGGGCATCGTCGCCTCGACCCGGGACCCGATCGCCGGGGGCCGGCACAAGGTGTTCGGCCGTGCCGACCTGGCCGTGGTGCCGACCACGTCGACCATCGCCTCGCACCTGCCCCGGGCGGTCGGGCTGGGGCTGGCCGTGGAGCGGCTGCGCCGGATGGACACCGCCGGCCGGCGCGACGACCCGGACGGCCCGCCGCGCTCGCCGTGGCCCCGGGACGCCATCGTGGTCTGCTCGTTCGGCGACGCCTCGGTCAACCACGCCAGCGCCACCGCCGCCTTCAACACCGCCGGCTGGTACGACCACACCGGCCTGCGGATTCCGGTGCTCTTCGTCTGCGAGGACAACGGCCTGGGCATCAGCGTCCGGTCGCCGGAGGGCTGGGTGGAGCGGACCCTGCGGGCCCGGCCGGGGGTGCGGTACTTCGCCGCCGACGGCACCGATCCGGTGGCCGTGCACGCGGTGGCCGCCGAGGCCGCCGGCTGGGTGCGTCGGCACCGTCGCCCGGCGGTGCTGCACCTGCGTACCGTGCGGCTGTTGGGCCATGCCGGTGCCGACGCCGAGCAGGCGTACCGCAGCACCGCCGAGATCGCCGCCGACGAGGCACGCGACCCGGTGCTGGCCACCGCCCGGCTGCTCGTCGAGGCCGGGGTAGCCACCGGGGAGGAGCTGCTGGCCCGCTACGACGAGCGGGGCTGGCAGGTGCGCCGGACCGCCGAGGAGGTGCTCGACGAGCCGAAGCTGTCGGCCGTGGCCGAGGTGGTGGCCCCGCTGTCGCCCCGCCGGCCGTCGCGGGTCGCCGCCGCCGTGGCACAGTCCGCCCAGCGGGCCGCCGGGCCGGACGCGGCCGGCCGGGCGGAGGCGTTCGCGGGCAGGCCGCCGGAGTTGGCCGGCCCGCTGACCCTCGCGCAGAGCATCAACGCGGCGCTCGCCGACGGGATGCTCAGCCACCCGCAGCTGGCGGTGTTCGGCGAGGACGTCGCCGCCAAGGGCGGGGTGTACGGGGTCACCAAGGGGCTGCGGGAGCGGTTCGGGGCGGCCCGGGTCTTCGACACCCTGCTGGACGAGACGTCGGTGCTGGGGTTGGGGCTGGGCGCGGGGCTGGCCGGGATGCTGCCGGTGCCGGAGATCCAGTACCTGGCGTACCTGCACAACGCCGAGGACCAGTTGCGGGGCGAGGCGGCCACCCTGCAGTTCTTCTCCCAGGGGGCGTTCCGCAACCCGATGGTGGTGCGGGTGCCGGGGCTTGCGTACCAGGAGGGGTTCGGGGGGCACTTCCACAACGACAACTCGGTGGCCGTACTGCGGGACGTGCCCGGTCTGGTGGTCGCGGTGCCGGCGCGGCCGGACGACGCCGGCCCGCTGCTGCGGACCTGCCTGGCCGCCGCGGTCGTGGACGGCACGGTCTCGGTCTTCCTGGAGCCGATCGCGCTCTACCACACCCGGGACCTGTACGAGCCGGGTGACGGTGAGTGGCTGGCTTCCTACGCTGAGCCGTCCGCCTGGGCCGCCGGCCACGCCCCGATCGGCCGGGCCCGGGTGTACGGCGTCGGCTCGGCCGAGGACGTCACGATCGTCACGTTCGGTAACGGGGTGCGGATGTCGCTGCGGGCGGCGTCGACCCTGGCCGACGAGGGGATCGGCTGCCGGGTGGTGGACCTGCGGTGGCTGGCCCCGCTGCCGGTGGCGGACCTGATCCGGGAGGCGTCGGCGACCGGGCGGGTGCTGGTGGTCGACGAGACGCGGCGCTCCGGCGGGGTGGGGGAGGGCATTCTCGCGGCGCTGGTCGACGCCGGATACGTGGGGGCGGCGCGGCGGGTGGCGGCAGTTGACTCGTTTGTACCATTAGGTCCGGCTGCCCGTCAGGTGCTGGTCTCCGAGGATGCCATTACCCAGGGTGCCCGTACGCTGCTGGCACGGTAAATTCCGTTCCACCCGGTGCGCCACTTGCGCGACGGACCACAACTGTGTGGACTCTGCCTGACGGCGTCACCGCGACGCCGCCGGGCAGGGACGAGATGAGGAGGCACGCGACAGTGAGCGCGACCGCTGGTCAGGCCGCCGACGGGGTACGTCTCCTGGCGGACCGGTTCGGGATCGAACCGGGCCTGGTCGTCATGGAGATGGGGTACGACGAGGACGTCGACCAGGATCTCCGGGACGCCCTGACCGACCGCTGTGGAGAACTGGTCGACGAGGACACCGACGAGGTGGTCGACGCGGTGCTCGTCTGGTACCGCGACGGTGACGGTGACCTCTTCGAGCTCCTCGTCGACGCCCTCGGTCCGCTGGCCGACGCCGGAGTCGTGTGGCTGTTGACCCCGAAGGCCGGCCGCGACGGCCACGTCGAGCCGAGCGAGGTCGCCGAGTCGGCGCAGACCGCCGGGCTCCAGCAGACCTCGACCCTCAACGCCGGCAAGGACTGGAGCGGCGCCCGGCTGGTGCTGCGCCGCGGGTCCAAGGGCCGCAAGTAGGCCGTACGCGACTGAGCAGTCCCACACCCCGGGCGTCGCCCGCGGGTGTGGCAGGCTGAACCCACCTCAGACTCGACCCACCAAGGAGTTCGCATGCCGATCGAGGTTGGTGCCGAGGCACCCGACTTCCTGCTGAAGGACCAGAACAACCAGGAGGTACGGCTCTCGGACTACCGGGGCAACCGCACCGTGCTGCTGGTCTTCTACCCGCTCGCCTTCACCGGCATCTGCCAGGGTGAGCTGTGCGAGGTGCGGGACAACCTCAACGACTACGTCAACGACGACGTGCAGGTGCTCACCGTCAGCGTCGACTCGGTCTACGCCCACAAGATCTGGGCCGAGAAGGAGGGCTACCAGTTCCCGCTGCTGTCCGACTTCTGGCCGCACGGGGCGGTCGCCCAGGCGTACGGCGTCTTCAACGACCTCGCCGGCATCGCCAACCGGGGCACCTTCGTCATCGACAAGGCCGGGATCGTCCGGTTCGCCGAGATGAACATGCCGGGTGAGGCGCGTGACCAGCAGGGCTGGCGCAAGGCCCTCGCCGACACGGTCGCCGCCTGAGCGGTCTCCGGGCACACCGTTGCGACGGGCCGGCGGCCGGCAGGTAAGCTTGCCAGCCACCGGCCCGCTCGTACGGGCGTTCCGGGCGCGTAGCTCAGTGGGAGAGCACTCGCCTTACAAGCGAGGGGTCGCAGGTTCGAAACCTGCCGCGCCCACCCTCCGACCAGCAACGACAACGGCCGTCGATCATCGGCGGCCGGATCGTTGAGCCGATGGGACGCCGCCGGCAGGTCTGCCGGGAGCGTCGCCGTGGCGGCTCCCGGCGGCCCGCATCCCGACGCCGGTCGGAGGTGAGATCGTGAGCTACGCGCACGTCAACGGGCTGCGGCTGTGGTACGAGGAACACGGCGACGGCCCACCGCTGGTGCTACTGCACGGCGGCTACGGCGCGGCGGAGATGTTCGCCCCGATCCTGCCGGCGCTGGCCCGCCGCCGCCGGGTGATCGCAGTCGACCTCCAGGGCCACGGTCGCACCGCCGACGTGGATCGTCCACTGCGCTACGAGTCGATGGCCGACGACGTCGCCGCACTGCTGCGGCACCTCGACCTGCCCGGGGCGCAGCTACTGGGGTACTCCCTCGGCGGTGGCGTGGCGCTGCGGACCGCCATCCAGCATCCGGACCTGGTACGCCGGCTGGTGCTGGTCTCCACCCCGTTCCGGCGGCAGGGTTGGTATCCCGAGGTGCTGGCCGCCATGTCCAGCCAGGACGAGCGGGCCGGCGAACGGATGCGCGGCACGCCCCCGCACCAGCTCTACACGCGGATCGCCCCCCGACCGCAGGACTGGCCGGTGCTCTGGGCCAAGACCGGTGACCTGCTGCGCCGCGAGTACGACTGGACACCGCAGGTGGCGGCGCTCGCCGTACCGACCCTGCTGGTCTTCGCCGACGCGGACGCGATCCCGGTCGCCCACATGGCCGAGTTCTACGGGCTGCTCGGCGGCGGCCACCGGGACCCGGGCGGCGACGGCACCGCCCGCCCGACCTCCCGCCTCGCGATCCTCCCCGGCCTCACCCACCAGGACATCCCCACCACCCCCCTGTTACCCCACCTCGCCCTCCCCTTCCTCACCCACCAACTCCACTGACCCCCGCCCCCTCTCTCCCCCCGCCCCCCGCGCCCCCGCCCGCCCGCCTTCCGCCCGCGTGATCAAGAGGTTTGCGTCACGGAATCCGCGGTCGGTGACGCCAACCTCTTGGTCAACCGGCGGTCTGCGGGTGGTCGAGGCGGTGGCGCAGCCAGGGCAGCAGAGCGTCGGCCTGGGCCTGCTGGAAAGCGCGTACGGTGGGAATGTTGGGCGGCGGCGGGCGGCGCGCGCTGTCGGTGAAGAAGCCGGCCAGCCCGGCGTAGAAGCCGGTCAGGGCGGCCGGGTCGGCCCCGGCGGTGAGCGGCAGCCGGCGCAGCAACGCCTCGGTGTCGTGCCCGCCGTGCAACCGTACGTTGACCAGCAGCAGCGCCGTGTCCAGCCAGGCGGGCCCCCGGCAGGCCCACGGCCAGTCCACCACGGTGACCGTGCCGTCCGGACCGATCAGCAGGTTGTCGGCCCGCACGTCCAGGTGGCACAGGGTGTCCCCGGTCAGCCCGGCCAGCCCCCGGTCGGCCGCCGCGCACAGCTCGTCCAGGTGCCCGGCGACCCACGGGTCGAGCCGGGGTGGCGGGTCGGCGGCGATCCGCCGCCAGCCGCCGAAATCGTGGGCCAACCGTTCGGCCGCCCTCGGCGTGCCCGGCACCGGGTTCGGCGTGAGCGTCCCGGCCAGGGCTTCCAACGTACGCAGCGTCGCGTCGAGTTCGGCGTTCCGCCAGGGGGTGTACGGGTGCCGTCCGTCGACGTCGGTCAGCACGAGCGCCACCCAGTCGCCGTCGTCGTGGCAACCGAGCAGCCGGGGCGTCGGCGCGGACGGGGGCAGCGCGGCGGTGTGCCGGGCCTCGGCGCGGTGCATCCGGGGACTGTCCGGGTTCTGCGCCGGGCTGACCGCCTTGACGAACGCCCGTCGACCACCGGCGGTCCGCACCCGGTCGGCGGTGCCCGGGGAGTACCCGCCACTCTGGGAGACCGCCTCGACCACCCGGTCCCCGATGATCCGCTCCACCGCCTGCCGGACATGCCCAGGCAGCTCGTCCCACCCGATCCTGCCCGCACCCGCGCTCACACCCGCCATCTCCCCACCCTGGCGAGCACCCCGCACCCCAGGCAACCCGATTACCCCACCCACCCCACGCCGCGCCCCGCCCTCCCGCTCCCGCCCCTGCTCCTGCCCCGGCTCCCGCTTCTGCCCCGCCCTCCCGCTCCGGTGATCAAGAGCTTTGCGTCAACAGCCCGGCCCAACCCGACGTGAACCTCTTGGTCACCCCTCCACCCCCGTCGATGTCCCTGTTGACCAAGAGCTTTGCGTCAGCCAGGCGGGGTGGCCTGACGCAAACCTCTTGATCACCCGCCCACCCTCACCGCTGTGCCTGTTGACCAAGAGGTTTGGGCCAGCAAGACGGGGGTGGGTTGACGCAAACCTCTTGATCACCACCCTGCTCCCGTAGGTGTCCCCGGTGACCAAGAGGTTTGGGTCGGGAAGAGCGGGGTGTGGTGACGCAAACCTCTTGATCACCGGGGCGGGAGAGCCGGGTGGGCCGGGTGGGCGGGCGGGAGCTGGGCGGGGGTGGAGGGCGGGAGAGGGAGGGGAGGGCGGAGGTGGGGGCATGGGTGGGGTGGGAGGGGGAATGCGCGCCGGGACGTTCCTGGGGAGGAGTGACGGATGAGGGGTCCCACCGGATTGACCATCGGTGTGCTCGGCTCGTACGGCGGTCGGAACCTGGGAGACGAGGCGATTCTCACCGGTCTGCTGGCCGACCTGCGGGAGCAGGAGCCGAATGCGCGGATCATCGTGTTCTCCCGCAACCCGGCGCACACCGCGCTCGCCCATCCCGACGTCGAGGCGGTGCCCTGGGAGGGCGTGAGCCGGGTCGACTCCGCCGAGGTGCTCAGCCAGCTTGACCTGCTGATCCTCGGCGGCGGCGGCATCCTGTACGACAAGGAGGCCCGCCGCTACCTGCGGGTCGTGCGGGTCGCCCAGGAACGCGGCCTGCCCCTGCTGACGTACGCGGTGGGTGTCGGCCCGCTCAGCGACGGGGTGGACACCGGCATGGTCCGGGAGACGCTGGCCGGGGCGACCGAGGTGACCGTCCGCGACCAGGAGTCCCGGATGGTGCTGGAGGAGGCCGGGTTGCTCAACCCGATCACCGTCACCGCCGACCCGGCGTTCCTGCTGGAACCGGAGGACTTCCCGGCCCGGCTGCTGCGCGAGGAGGGGGTGCCCGCCGGCAAGCGCCTGGTCGGGCTGAGTGTCCGGGAGCCGGGGCGGGCGGCCGAGCGGCTCGACGTCGACGGGTACCACCGGTTGCTCGCCCAGATCGGCGACTTCCTGGTCCAGCGGATCGACGCGCACGTGCTGTTCGTGCCGATGGAACGCGACGACATCAGGCACTCGCACGGGGTGCTGTCCCACATGATCGCCGCCGACCGGGGGCGCATCCTGCACGGCGACTACTCGCCCCGGCAGGTGCTCGGCCTGATGAAGCACTTCGACCTGGCGGTCGGCATGCGGCTGCACTTCCTGATCTTCGCGGCGATGGTCGGCACCCCGTTCCTGCCGCTGCCGTACGCCGGGAAGGTCTTCGACCTGGCCCAGCGGCTCGGGGTGCCGGCGCTGCGCGGCGTGGAACGCGAGGTGGAGGGTCCGCTGCTGGCGGAGGTCGACCGGCTCTGGGACGAACGGGATTCCCGCCGCGAGGCCACCGCCCGCCGGGTCGCCGAGGTGTGCGACCAGGCCCGGGGCACCTCCCAGGTCACCCGCGCCGTGTTGGACGGCCTGCGCTCGCGCACCCTGGCCCGGATGGCCGCCTGACCGGCGGCCTGACGGCCGGGATCGCGACGACGCCGGCGGTCCGACGGCCGGGTCGCCACCACCGGCGACCCACCCGACCGGCGACCTACACGACCAGAAGTGGTCGTGCCGGCCCCGGCTGTCGGGTCGGCACCCGACCGGAAGCGGTCGTGCCGACCGGGTCAGACGGCCGGGCCGCGCCAGCGGTAGCGCCATTGGTCGCCCGCGGACTCCAACTCGTAGATCTGGGCGTCGAGAAGACCCTGCGGGCCGAGGTGATGGTGGGTCAGCGGGGGACGCTCGTTGCTGTCCAGCTCGACGTCGACCGCCTCGCCGTCAGCCGGGCCGTCCGCCAGGGGAATCCGTACCGTCGCAGCCATGCGCCCATCCTGCCAAGCCGGCCGCCGGAGCGCAGGGTTTGCCGGCGACAGCGGGTTCGCGGGGGGACAGCGGGACGACACGGTCGCCGCTACCGTCCGGTGATGACGGAAATCCGGATCGATCCGACGCTCGCCCCGGTGCTGGCGCGCACCGGCGACGAGCGGGCGGTGCTCGACGCGTTCCTCGACTTCCACCGGGCGACCGTGCTGCGCAAGGCACGGGGCCTGAGTGACGCCGAGGCGACCCGCCGGCTGGTGCCATCGGCCACCACCGTGGCGGGCATCCTGCAGCATCTCGCCCTGGTCGAGCGGAACTGGTTCCCGTTCCTGCTCGATCCGACCCCCGGCGACGTCTTCCCGACCTCCGAGGAGGACGCGGCGGCCAGCTTCGCCCTGGCCGAGGGGAAGACCCTCGACCAGCTCGCCGACGCCTACGAGCGGGCCTGCGCCCGGTCCCGTGAGCTGGCCGCCCGGTTCCCGCTGGACCATGTCGTGGCGCAGCCGCAGCTCGGCGAGGTGTCCCTGCGTTGGATCATGGTGCACATGATCGAGGAGACCGCCCGGCACGCCGGCCACGCCGACATCCTCCGTGAGCTGACCGACGGCAGCACCGGCGCGATCTGAGCGGCAGGGTCCGACCCTCGCCGCCTATCCTGACCCCTGGGCGTCGACGAGGGGGAACGAGTGCTGGTCGTCCACGGGGTGTGGCTGGTGGGGGCCGGTCTGGCGGTGTGGGCGGAGGATTCGGCCCGGCCGACGCAGGTGCCACGTCGCCCCGGCCGGGCCCCGCGCGAACGCCCCCACCCCTTCGCCGCCGACCCGGGCACCCTGGCCGCGCTGCTCGGTGACCGCCCGGCCGGCACCGTGCCGCTCACCCTCCCCACCCGGGCGGGCGCGCCCCTGCACTCGCCGGAGCTGGTCCCGGCCACCGTCGCGGAACCGGCCCGTGGCCCGGTCACCCTCGCCGCCTGGCGCACCCCCGTCCTGCGGTACGCCCCGGACGACGCGTTCGACCTGCTGCGTACCCTCGACGGGCTCGACGCCGTGGTGGGGGCCGGCCTGCGGCACCTCGCCGAGCTGGCGGGTTTCGCGGTCGACCTGGTGGCCCGGGGTCGGCTGCTGCCCGGTGTGGCCGACCTCCCGCCCGGGGACGTGCCAGCGGACCGGCGCCCGACCGACCGCCCGGAAGAGGACGGGCCGCCGGACCGG
>NZ_JBMDWU010000614.1:0-7548 GCF_048594385.1 Micromonospora sp.
CCGCTGGGTGATACCGCCCGCCCGTTTTATGTCTCGGTGGGGGGGGGGGCGCCGGGGGGCCCCCGCCACCGAGCGCTTCCGGCAGCCGTCGACTCCGCTGCCGGGTCCACTGAAACCCGGCCGGGTGTTCCCGGGCCGGGCTATACCCCGTCGGCCAGCCGACCGTGTGCCCGTCGGTGCCGCGTCGCCGACGGGCGCGCGTCAAGCCCCGGTCAGGGCCGCTTGGCGTTGCGCAGGAACGACCGCCAGGCGGCCGGCGCGAAGGTGAGCACCGGGCCCGACGGGTCCTTGCTGTCGCGGACGCCGACGACGCCGGGCAGGTTGGCGGCCACCTCCACGCAGTCGCCGGAGTTGCCGCTGCTGCGGGTGCTCTTGTGCCAGATCGCGCCGGTCAGGTCCATGAATCTGCCGCCTCCGAGATCAGCTTGACGGTGGCCCCGTGGGACAGCGCCTCTGCGCGCACCGACTCCCAGCATCGCCGCAGCGATTGTACGTCCGCCGTCCGTTCGACGAGGGTGCCCTGTAGCTGGTTGTCGAGGTAGGCGACGTCGTCGCCCTCCGGCGGCGTGGCGATCACGAACGCGCCGTTGAGCCCGGGGTAGGCGCCGGTGTCCCTCGGCACCAGGTGCAGGTGCACCCTCGGCCGGTCGCCGATCTCCCGCAGGTGCAGCAACTGCTCCCGCATCACCTTCGGCCCGCCGACCGGGCGTTCCAGCACGGTGTGGTCGAGCACCGCCACGAACAGCGGCGGGGACGCCCGGTGCAGGATCTCCTGCCGGGCCAGTCGCGCCGCGACCTGCTGCTCCATCTCGTCGCCGATGAGCTGGCTCGCCCCCTCGTGCAGCGCGCGGGCGTAGTCCTCGGTCTGGAACAGGCCGGGTACCACCAAGGGCTGGAACGAGCACAGCGCGGTCGCCTCCTGCTCGATGGTGACCCACTCGCGGAACCAGGGCATCAGGCTCTCGCGCACCTGGGCGTCCCTGATCCGGGCCAACAGGCCGTCGCTTGCCAGCACGGTGTCGCAGCGCTCGGCGAACTCCTTGCGCGGCGGCCGGCGGCACTGCTCGACGGCGGCGACCAGCGAGGCCGAGTAGTTGACCTGCTCGCCCAGCCCCTCCTGGGACAGCCCCGCCCGCGTCCGCAGCCGACGCAACTCCCCGGCGAACAGCTCCAGCATGGGCAGCGGCTCCATCTGCACAACTCCTGTACGTGAAGGACGACGGTGCTGCACGCCCGCTGCGGTGCAGCGCGAATGCCTTCCGACGGTAACGGCATCCTCACCAGACTGTCACCTGTGGCGGACCTGCCCGACGCCGGAGGGGCTCGGGCCGGCTCCGCCGGGCCGCCCCCTGCCCTGGGGGCGGCCCCTCCAGTCCCGAGGAGGTAGCCCGTGCCCGCCAGGACCAGGTGGCACCGAACCCGCCGGCCGACCGGAGGTCACCGGTGACCGGCGTCGACGACGACACCGCACGGCGTCGCGGCGCGATCCCGACGTCGGCCCGCCGGGTGGTCCCGCACGTCGCCATGCGTCCCCTGTGGCGCTGCCGCAACTGCGGCGCGGAGTGGCCCTGCCAGCCGGCCCGGCTGGGCCTGCTGGTCGAGTACCGGGACGACCGGACCGCCCTGCTCGTCTATCTCGCCGCCCTGATGACCGAGGCTGATCATCAGCTCGGCCAGCTCCACCCCGGGCGACGCCCGGAGCTGACCGACCGTTTCCTCACCTGGGCCCGGGCCCGGGGATGACCGCCGGCAGCCGTGGGCACCCCTTCCGCAGGAGGCGGGGCGGAAGGGGTGCCACGGGGTCCGGGTCAGGCCACCAGCCGCTTGGCCAACTCGTCGGCGACCTGCTTGGCGATGGTGGGCGGGATGGCGGCGGCGATCTTCTCCGGGGTGAGCCCGGCCAGGACGCCGGCCACGATCGCCTGCTCGTCGGTGAAGTCCTTGTTGGCCAGTACGGTCAGCGCGGTCTGCAACGAGGCCAGCTGCGCGCCGAGCGACTTCAGGCTCGGGTGCGGGACGACGAAGTCCGGGTTGGTGTGGTCCTCCCCCATCGCCATCCGGGTGTAGATCTGACCCACCGGGTTGCGGCCGTCGAGGACGGTCAGGTTCTTGTGGACGGTCTCCAGCCAGGCGTGCTCTTCGGGTGTCATGTCGGTGTCCTCCAGTAGTCCGATGCCGGTCAGGTAGCGCCGGAACAGCGGGGTCTGGTCCCGTCCGGCCTTGGTCGAGTCGCGGAAGAAGCTGAAGTGGGTGTGCCACAGGTGCGAGTCGTCGCCGGAGCTGCGCTTGCCCAGCCGGTCCCACCGCCGGACGACCTTGCCGTCCGGGCTGTAGATGATCTCCCGCAGGTCACGGCTGTCCGGCGTGTTCGCCCGGCACTGGGCGACGCACCAGGTGGAGAACGTCTGGAGGTTGTGCGTGGTGCCCCCGGAGCGGACAGTGAACGTGCCCACGTCCAGCCCGGAGGCGTAGAGGGTGAGGCCGCCAGAGTCCCGGGGCGACTCCACCACCGAGTAGTCGTTGGTGACCACCCGGTCGGAGCCACAGTGGTAGCCGCCCCGGTGGGCCGGATCACCCACGATCCCCACCGCGGCGGGATCGAGCCCCTTGATGGTGTCGAGCAGGAGCCGGCGGACCGCCAGCAGATTGGCCGGAGCCGTCGTCATGACGCCCCCTCTCCGCAGCCGGAACCGAAGTGCCGACTGCTTCAGCAACAGGCCAGGGTCGGGGAATCTTCGCTACTCCGCGTATGCATCGCCCACAGGAGACCAAGCCGACCACTGGTGCACGTCATCGAGCGTTGCGAGAAACGATAGTCCCAGTTGCGATAAAAACCCCAGCTCAAAGGGGTTGTCTTCAGATAGGTAGAAGCTGGGAACCGGCTGGGACCACCGGCAGCACGAGCCGCGACGGATGCGATGGATCATGCAGGATCTGCCGAACCCCAGCGCGGAGCGTGATCGCCGCGCCGAGTGGTTCCCCGGTGCCGGGGTTGCGCGCGTAGCGGGGATGGGCACCGCCGGACACCTGCACCCGCAGCCGGTGCCCGACCGCGAACCGGTGCGCCACCGGCCACAGCGGCACCGGCACCCGGGTCACCCCGTCCGGGTCGACCGGGAACCGGCCGGGGGCGACCCGGACCAGGCCGTCGCAGACGTTCCAGGACCGGCCGCGCCGGTCCACGTCGCACAACCGCACGAACACGTCCAGGTACGACAGTTCGCTGCGGACGTGGATCTCGGCGTGCACCGGGCCGACCACCTCGACCGGCTCGGTCAGCACCGCGCCGGTGTAGACCAGCACGTCGGGCCGGGCCTCGACGGGACGGTTGTCGACCGGGCCGGCGCGCTGGGCCACCAGCAGCGGGCCGCCCAACGACGGGGTGGGGTCGGCCGGGTCGTACCGGATGGTGTCGGGGGGCGACGCGGCCGGCGGCTGCGGGTCGAGCCGGCCCCCGGCGTGCAGGTGCCAGGAAATCGCGGTGGCCGGCGGCGGCCACTCGGGCAGATCCCGCCAGCCGCCGCCGTCCCCGCCGACGTGCACCCGCACCGGGGCACGCGGCGACGGCGGCCGGCCGTGCAGGTGGGCGTCGAGCCAGCCCAACCCCTCCCGCAGCGCCTCGGCCAGCAGACCGGGGCTGCCGTGTGTCCACGGGCCGACGGTGAGCCGGGTGGGCACGCCCGCCGCCCGCAGCGCGGCGTGGTCGGCGAGCTGGGCGGGGAGGAAGATGTCCTGCCAGCCGCTGACCATCGTCACCGGGGCGCGCACCTCGGCGATCCGCGCGCCGAAGACCCGGGTCCGCCAGTAGTCGGCGTCCGGGGTGTGGTGGCGCAGCCACTCCTGGAAGAACGGCACGGTCACCCCGGTCGCCACCCGGTCGGCCTCGGCCAGCGGCAGGTGGGCCAGGGCGGCGGCCAGCCGGGGCTGCCCGCGCTTGAGTTCCCACTGCCGGGCAAGCCACGGCACGGTCTGCGCCTGGAGCAGCTCGGCCCAGGTGAGCACCGTGTCCAGGGCGAAGGACTCCCCCGCGTACGTCGAGTCGCGGGTGGCCGAGGCGGTGACCACCGCGACCATCGCGGCCAGTTCCTCCCCCGCGTCGGCGGCCAGAGCCCACTGGACGAAACCCTGGTAGCTGGCCCCGAACATGCCGAACCGGCCGGTGTACCAGGGTTGCCGGCGCAGCCAGTCGACGGTGTCGAGCCCGTCGTCGCGCTCGTGCACCAGCGGGTCGAACAGCCCGTCGGACCCGTCGGTGCCCCGGCAGGACTGGATCACCAGGTGGAAGCCGCGACCGGCGACGAGCCGGCCGAGCAGCCGCATCGGCCCGCCCCGCCCGTACGGCGTGCGGATCAGCACGGTCGGCGCGCCGGGCAGCCGGGGGGCGTAGTGGTCGGTGCGCAGCCGCGCCCCGTCGCGGGCCCGGACCGTGACGCCCCGGGTGACGTCGACCCGGTGGGTGGCGGCGGCCGGCAGGCGCAGCACGGCGGCGGCGAGGCGGGCGAGCGACAGGTCCGGCACGGCGCTCAGTCCGCCGGCCGGCGGGACGGCTCGGCGCGGGCGGCCCGCATCGCGTCGCGGTGCTCCCGCATCGAGTCGACCATGGTGGCCAGGAACCGGTGCACGACCGCCAGCTCGTCGTCGGTGAACCGGGCCATCACCTCGTCGGTGCGCCGCCCGAGCGGGCCGAAGAAGCTCATCGCCAGGGCGGCCCCCTGGTCGGCGTAGTGCAGGAACACCTTGCGCCGGTCGGCGGTGTCGCGGTCGCGGCGGATGTGCCCGGCGCGTTCCAGCCGGTCGACGAGCGCGGTCACCGACCCGGAGGAGAGGTTGAGCTGTTCGCCGAGCCGGCCGGGGGTGATCGGGTCGCCGAGCAGTTCGGCGTCCATGACGGCGATCAGGGCGTGCAGGTCGGTCGGGTTGAGCCCGTGCAGGTTGGCGAACGCGTGCCCGATGTGCTGCGCGTCGACCGAGTAGCGCCGCAGGTCGTTGGTGATGTCGGCCACCATCCGCCCGCGCGGGTCGTCCCGCCGCCGATACATCCCGTGCGTTGCCACGCCCGCCGTTGCCCCCTGTCGCTGTGTCCGGTTGCAGCATAGAACAGCGGCCGATAATCTCGGCTATCAAGATACTCGAAGGGCGGGCTATCTTGCCGTCCGCGTTCCCACCGACAGACCACGAGGGCCTCCGATGTCTCTGTTCACCCGCGTCGCCCGCAGCCGGCTCGCCGCCTGGCTCACCGTGGCCGCCGCGATCGTCGTCGGCGCGGTCGTCTTCGGGCTCCCCAAGCCCGACAACCCCGCCCCCGTCTCGGCCACCGGCCTGTCCGTGCAGTGGCAGTCGACCCAGGTGGAACGCCTCCAGGACCAGCTACCCGACAACGACGTCCAACCGGCGATCGTCGTGGTCAGCCGGGACGACGGCAGCCCGCTGACCGACACCGACCGGGCCGCCGTCACCGACCGCTCCGGCGCGTTGGGCCGGCTCGCCGTCGGCGGCCAGGTCAGCCCGCCGCAGGTCTCCCCCGACGGCACCGTCGCGCTGCTCGCCGTCCCGCTGGACACCGCCGGCGGCCAGCAGGCCGTCGCCGACGAGGTGGCGAAGGTCCGCGACAGCCTCACCGGCCTGCCCGACGGCCTCACCGCCGCGGTCACCGGCGCACCCGCGTTCACCGCCGACCTGACCAAGGTCTTCGAGGGCGCCGACCTCACCCTGCTCGCCGTCACCGCCGGCGTGGTCGCCCTGCTGCTGCTGGTGACCTACCGCAGCCCGTTCCTGTGGATCGTGCCGCTGATCGTCGTCGCCGCCACCGAACAGCTCACCCTGCGGGCCGTCGACACCATCGTCCCCGCCGTCGGCATCAACCTCCAGGAGGGCGCGGTCACCGGCATCGCCAGCGTGCTGGTCTTCGGCGCCGCCACCGACTACGCCCTGCTGCTCATCGCCCGCTACCGGGAGGAACTGCGCCGCGACGAGGACCGGTTCGCCGCCATGCGCGCCGCCGTACGCCGGACCGCCGAACCCATCCTCGCCAGCGGCGGCACCGTCGTGCTCGGCGTGCTCACCCTGCTGCTGTCCGAGCAGGAGACCAACCGGGCACTCGCCGTGGCCTGCGCCACAGGCGTCGTGTTCGCCATGCTCTCCGCACTGTTCGTGCTGCCCGCCGTGCTGGTCATCTTCGGCCGGGGACTGTTCTGGCCGTTCGTGCCGAAGGTCGGCGGCCCGGCCCGGGAGGGCAAGCTGTGGGGTCGACTCGGTGCCGCCGTGGTCCGCCGCCCGCTGCCGGTCGCCGTGCTGTCCACCCTGCTGCTCGCCGGCCTCGCCCTCGGCGGGCTCACCCTGCGCACCGGGCTGTCCGAGACCGAACAGTTCCGGGTCAAACCCGAGGCGGTCGCCGGAGCCGAGACGCTGGCCCGCGCCTTCCCCGCCGGCACCACCCAGCCGGTGGCGGTGCTCACCAACCCGGCCGCCGCCGCCGAGGTCACCCGCACCGCCGCCGCCGTGCCCGGGGTCGCCTCCGCCCGGCCCGGCGTGGCCGGCACCGCCGTCGCCCAGGTCGACGTGGTGCTCACCGACGAACCGGGCAGCCCCGCCTCCGACCGCGCCGTCGAGGCGCTGCGCGACGCGGTGGCCGCCGTGCCCGGTTCCGCGCCGCCGACCGTCGGCGGTGCCGAACCGGCCGAGGGGGCGCTGGTCGGCGGCACCGTCGCGGCCACCTACGACTCCGACGAGGCCAACACCCGGGACCTGCGGCTGATCCTGCCGATCATCCTGGTGCTCGTCTTCGCCGTGCTGGTGGTGCTGCTGCGCGGCCTGCTCGCCCCGCTGCTGCTGGTGCTCACCGTGATCGCGTCCTTCTTCGCCAGCCTCGGCGCGGCGTGGCTGCTCTTCGACCACGTGCTGGGCTTCCCCGCGCTCGACAGCGGGGTGCTCCTGCTGGCCTTCGTGTTCCTCGTCGCGCTCGGCGTGGACTACAACATCTTCCTGGTCACCCGGGCCCGCGAGGACGCCCGCCGGGCCGGCACCCGCGACGGCATGCTCTCCGCCCTGCGGGTCACCGGCGGAGTGATCACCAGCGCCGGCATCCTGCTCGCCGCGGTCTTCGCCGTCCTCGGCGTGCTGCCGCTGATCCTGCTCACCCAGATCGGCATCATCGTGTGCATCGGCGTGCTGCTCGACACGCTGCTGGTGCGCACCGTGCTGGTGCCGGCGCTGGCGTTCCTGCTCGGCGACCGGTTCTGGTGGCCGGGGCGGATCGACCGGGAGGCCGACGACGACGCGGGGGCGGCCACGCCCGCGCCGGCCGTCGCCGCCCGGGACTGATCCGCCCGTCCAGCCCGGCCGGGGGTCCCCACCTGCACCAGTGGGGGCCCCCGGCCGTCGGCGTACCCCGGCGGATGTGGCGCCCGTCACGGGCCCGTCCGGTCACCGGGAGCAGTGCCCGGACGGGCCCGTACGGGCCCGCGTACGCTATGAGTCCGACCAGCAGGGTCGACTCCCCCGGCACCGACAGACCGAAGATCACTGTGGCCTCGTCCGCGGTGACCGTCG
>NZ_JBMDWU010000615.1:0-4210 GCF_048594385.1 Micromonospora sp.
GGGCCGCGCGCGGGGGCCCAGCCCGACCCCCGCCTACATCAGCCCGGGGGGCGGCCCGAAGACCCCGCCCGGCCCCCCCGGGGGGGCCCACCGTTGCGGGGGGCCCCGCGGGGGCGACGGGCGGGTGGGACGGTCCGGCGACGGCGCCGTCCCACCCTGCCCGGTCGGTACGCTGCCGAGGGCAGACGTCATCGGGACAGTTCCTTCGCGTACTCGGCCTGGACCGCCTTCACGTACCCCTCGGGGGTCTGCTGACCGGCGATCAGCTTCTGCATCTCGGGCGTGATCGCGGCGGCGAAGATGCCACCGGTGGCGTTGGCGGTGAAGTCCACCGCGCCGTTCTCCTCACCGAGCTGCTGCGACGCCTTCAGCGTCTCGGCCAGCACGGTGCCGGGGGCGGCGGCCGGCACGGGCAGGTCGCTCGGGCCACCCGGGCTGGAGCCGCCGATCTTGACCGCGATCTCGCGGGCGGTGGCGTTGGTGTGCGCCCAGTTCAGGAAGTACGCCGCGGCGTCGGGGTTCTTGGCCTTGGCGCCGATGCCGAAGGTGTTCGGGGCGGACATCGCCACGTGCTTGCCACCGGCCGACTCGGTCGGGAACAGGAAGAAGCCGACGTTGCCCGGCATCGTCTTGTCGAGGTTGGCCGACTCCCAGTCACCGTTGAACATGAACAGGCCGTTGTTCTTCTGGAACTCGCCCACCATGCTCGCGTAGTCCAGCGCGTTGGCGTCCTTCGGGAAGTAGCCGGCCTGGGCCCACTTCTGGATGGTCTGGGTGGCCTTGAGCGCGGCCGGGGTGTCGAACGTCGCGCCCGGCTTCTGGAAGATCCAGTCGGCCACCTGGGCCGGGTCGCCGAACTGGTTCTGCAACGCCTGGTGCGGGAAGTTGATGCCCGCGGTGTTCTTGTTGAACTGCATGATCGGCTGCACGCCGGCGGTCTTGGCCTTGGCCAGCAGCTCCTCGAACTCGGCGATGGTGGCCGGCGGCTGGGTCATCCCGACCTGCTCGGCCAGCTTCTTGTTGTAGAACACCCCGGTGACGCTGTAGCCGAGGCCCATCCCCCACAGCGACCCGGTGCCCCGGGTGGTGCCGCCGTCGCCGACCCGCAGCTGCACCAGCTGGGAGGCGGGGAACTTGTCCCAGCCGTACGCGGTGAAGTACGGGTCGAGGTTCTTGAGCAGGTCGTCCTTGACCAGGTCGACCATCGTGGGGAGCCGGATGATGTCGGGCGAGTTGTCCGAGGCCATCACCCGGGGCGCGTTCTCCACGATGACCGTGAACTGGTCCTCACGGATGTTGAACTTGACGTTCGGGTGCTGCTTGGTGAACTCGTCGGCCAGCGCCTTGGCCAGCGGGAAGCCGGTCTCGGCGTACATCTCCAGGGTGATCGGGTCGCTGCCCAGCTCGGTGCTGACGGTGGCGTCGCCGCCGGTGCGCGGCGCGTCGTCGGCCCCGGGGGCGCTGCACGCCGTGGCGGCCAGCCCCAACGCCAGCACGGGGGCCAGGAGCGCCGTCCGGCGGGAGAACCTTGCCAGTGGTGTAGCCAATTGAGGACTCCTCGACTCTTCCGTGCGTGCCCCGGCCGCGGTGCGGGCCGAGCCGGCAGACCGTTACGGTGGGTGACCAGCCGCAACAGTACGTCGCCGTCGGCGTGCCGCCGCAGCACGCGTTTTCGTTACCGATGACCATGCCGAGGGTCACCGAGGGTGCCGCCCGACCTGTCAAAAGTAGCCGCTAAACTGATTTAGCAGAGCATGCGCGCGGCGACCTGAGCTGTCAAGGACCAAAAGGCAACGGTCCGGAAACATCCGGTTCACGCTCGGCCACCCGCTCCACCGGCCGTCGCGGGTGGTGACCGACACACACCCGGGGTGACCGCCGGCACCGGGCCGGGCCGGACCACGCATCATGATGGGCGGGAGCGCGGCCGCGACGCCGCCGGCGATTCGGAGGACTGATGGGCCGCAACAGAGCAACCCTGGCCGACGTCGCGCGGCGGGCCGGGCTGTCCAAGACCGCCGCGTCGATGGTCCTCAACGGCCGGGAGGGCACCCGGCTGTCGGCCGAGGCGCACCAGCGCGTCTTCGCCGCCGCCGAGGAACTCGGCTACCGGCCCAACCTGGCGGCCCGCAGCCTGCGTACCCGCAAGACCGCCACCATCGCGTTCGTCTCCGACATCGTCGCCACCACCCGGTTCGCCGGCGGCCTCATCCGGGGCGCGCTCGACGCCGCCCGGGAGCGGGACCACGTGCTGCTCATCACCGAGACGCAGGGCGACGCCACCTTCGAGCAGTACGCCATCGAGGCGATGCTCGACCGGCAGGTCGACGGCGTGATCTACGCCGCGATGGCCACCCGCCGGCTGACCGTACCCCCGGCCATCCTCGGCGGACCGGTGGTGCTGCTCAACGCCACCAGCCCCGACGAGCTGCCCTGCGTGCTCCCCGACGACGAGCGGGCCGGCCGTACGGTCACCACCGCCCTGCTCGACCACGGCCACCGGGACCGGATCGCGCTGATCGGCCGCAACCGGCTCAAGGAGGACGACGCCGAGGTCTCGCTCGCCGCGCGGGCCCGGCTGCGCGGCGTCCAGCGGGCGCTGGACGACGCCGGGGTCGACCTGCTGACCGAGTGCTTCTGCGCCGAGTGGCTGCCCGAACACGGCTACGCCGCGATGCGGACGCTGCTGGGCCGACCGACCCGACCCACCGCGATCATCTGCATGAACGACCGGTTGGCCTTCGGCGCCTACCAGGCGCTCGCCGAGGCGGGGCTGACCGTCCCGGACGACATCTCGGTGGTCTCGTTCGACGACGACCCGATCGCCGCCTGGCTGCGTCCCGGCCTGTCCACCACCGCGCTGCCGCACGAGCAGATGGGCCGGCGGGCGGTCGAGATCCTGCTCGACGGGGGTGGGGCCGCGCCGTCGCTCGTGCCCATGCCGCTGCGCCGCCGCCGCTCCCTGGCCGCCCCGGCCTAGCCCTCCCCCACCGCCCGCCGAACCGCGCCCACACCGGTCGTCGCAGGAGTGCCGACCTGGCCGCTAAAACGATTTAGTGCTAGCTTCCCCGGCATGCTACGTCTACCCGACCACTGGGTGTGGGACAGCTGGTACGCCCGGGACGACACCGACCGGTGGCACGCGTTCTTCCTGCGCGCCTCCCGCGCCCTGCACGACCCGCACCGCCGGCACCGCCGCGCCACGATCGGCCACGCCGTCTCCACGGACCTGCGCACCTGGCAGCTCGTCGCCGACGCGATCGTGCCGGCCGACGCGCCGAGCTGGGACGACCTCGCGACCTGGACGGGGTGCACGGTGCGCGGCCCGGACGGGCGGTGGTACCTGTTCTACACCGGGGTCGGCCGGGCCGAGGACGGGCTGGTGCAGCGGATCGGCCTGGCCGTCTCCGACGACCTGACCACCTGGCACCGGCACGGCACCGGACCGCTGGTGGAGGCCGACCCCACCTGGTACGAGCTGCTCGACCGGAACCTCTGGTACGAGCAGGCCTGGCGTGACCCGTGGGTGTTCCCCGACCCGGACGGCGACGGATGGCACATGCTCGTCACCGCCCGGGTGAACACCGGCCCGGCCGAGGCCCGGGGCGTCGTCGGGCACGCCACCTCACCGGACCTGCTGCACTGGACCGTGCAGCCGCCGTTGTCGGTGCCCGCCGGATTCGGGCACCTGGAGGTGCCGCAGGTCGCCGTCGTGGACGGGCAACCGCTGCTGCTGTTCTCCACCGACGCCGCCGGCACCCGCCGCGACGGCCACCGGATCTGGGCGGTCGAGGGGCACGACGTACGCGGCCCGTGGGACATCGCCACGGCCCGCCCGTTCCCGCACCCGCACCTCTACGCTCCCCGGCTGGTCGCCGGCCCCACCGGCGACTGGTCCCTGATCGGGTTCCTCGACCACGTCGACGGAGAGTTCGTCGGCGCGCTGACCGACCCGATCCCGGTCCGCTACCGGGCCTCCACCGGGCTGACCCCGGTCGGCACGCCCGCCGCCACCGCGACCGGCTGAGGAGTCTCCGACCACCGCCCGGTCGTCCGTCCGGGCGGGACGACGCCCACCGCCACGTCGACGGGGGTGTCGGACGACCGGGCCCGGACGGTGCCCGCACCACACCGTCCGGGTCCGGCAACCACCGGTGGTGGGGGGGGCGGGCGGGGGGGGGGGGGGGGGGGGGGGGGGGGCGGGGCGCGC
>NZ_JBMDWU010000616.1:0-11944 GCF_048594385.1 Micromonospora sp.
ATCACCGTGGTGTTCGCCATCGCCCGGCGCAACCTACCGAGCGCCTCGTCGCGGTCGCGACCGAAGGCGATGATCTTCGCGATCATCGAGTCGAAGTCGGCGGGGATGGTGTCGCCTTCGCTGACGCCGGTGTCCACCCGGATGCCCGGGCCGCTGGGCAGCGCCAGCCGCACGATCCGCCCCGGGGACGGCGCGAAGTCGCGGTCCGGGTCCTCCGCGTTGAGCCGCGCCTCGACCGCGTGCCCCTTCTCGGCCGGGATGACGTCGCCCTCGCTGACGCCGGTGTCCACCCGGCTGCCCGGCCCGCTCGGCAGCGCCAGCCGCACGATCCGGCCCGGGGACGGCGCGAAGTCGCGGTCCGGGTCCTCGGCGTTGAGCCGGGCCTCGATGGCGTGCCCGCGCTCCACCGGCGGCACCCCGTCGAGCCGGCCGCCCGCCGCGACGTGCAACTGCGCCTTGACCAGGTCGAACCCGGTGGTCAGCTCGGTGATCGGGTGCTCCACCTGGAGGCGGGTGTTGACCTCCAGGAAAGCGAACAGCCGGTCACCCGGGTGGTAGAGGAACTCGACGGTCGCGGCACCCCGGTAGCCGACCGCGACGGCCAGCCGCTCGGCCGAGGACTTGAGTTCGGCCGTCTGCTCCGGGCCGAGGACCGGCGAGGCCGACTCCTCGATGACCTTCTGGTTGCGCCGCTGCACCGAGCAGTCCCGTACGCCGAGCGCCCAGGCGGTGCCCTGACCGTCCGCGATCACCTGCACCTCGACGTGCCGGGCGCCGGTGACCAGGCGCTCCAGGAACACGATCCCGCTGCCGAAGGCGCGGGCCGCCTCCTGGCTGGTGCGCTGGTAGGCGTCGGCCAGCTCGGCGTCGCTGGTGACCACGCGGATGCCCCGCCCGCCACCACCTGCGGTCGCCTTGAGCATCAGCGGGTAGCCGATCTCGGCGGCGGCGGCGATCGCGGCCTCCAGGGTCTCCACCGCGCCCCGGCTCCACGGCGCGACCGGCACGCCGACCTCCTCGGCGATCAGCTTCGCGCCGATCTTGTCACCGAGCTTGCGCATCGCGTCCGGGCTCGGCCCGACGAAGGTGATGCCGATCTTCTCGCACAGCTCCGCGAAGGCCGGGTCCTCGGCGACGAAGCCCCACCCGACCCACACCGCGTCGGCCCCGGTCTCGACCAGGGCCTGTTCGAGCTTCTTCAGGTCGAGGTACGGCCGGGCGGACGCCGGCCCCAGGTCGTAGGCGATGTCGGCCTCGCGGACGAAGGTCGCGGTGCGGTCGACATCGGTATAGAGGGCCACCGTCTCGATGGGAGTGTCGGTCTGCGCGGCCAGCTCTCGGACCGCGTGAATGAGGCGCATCGCGGCCTCACCCCGGTTGACGATGGCGACACGGCTGAACACCCGACCGACTCCTCCGGTAGATCCACGAGTACGCGCCGCAAGGCATCGACCCCCGACAGCGATCACCCTTCCGCGTGCCGGCCGGTAGCGCCATGTCGTAAACACCGAACCCTGAGCGGTGACCGTTGTAGGAACCCCACAAAAGTTTTTGGTCTTCCCCGCCCGCGCCGGAGGGTCTGCGGCACCCGCCGCAGGTCGCCGGGGTCAGCCGTGCGTCGACGCCGCCGCGGCGACCTCCCGGCGGCGGACCACCGCGACCAGCGCCGTGCCGAGAGTCAACAGCGCGCCGGCCACGACCAGCGCCACCGCCCCGTTCACCCGCAACGTCAGCACGGCGGAGACGAACGCGCCCAGGCCCATCGTGGTGATCGCCCCGAACCGGCGGAGCCAGGCCGTGCCCGGACCGCCGGCGGCCCGGCTGTCGGCGGAGAGGTTCACCATGGTCATGGTCACCACCACCGTGGAGAGGTCCCGGATGCCGATGTGCTTGACCGCCGCGGCCTGCGCGCCGAGCACCAGGGCGAGCAGACCGGTGACGACCAGCATCACCCCGTGCGCCGGTGGGCCGGTGACGAGCCAGAACCCGGCCAGCGCGAGCGAGAGCACACTGCCGCCGACCAGGATGGCCAGCCCGGCGGCGGGCAACGCCGCCGGGCCCGGCGCGCCCCGGGTCAGCCGCGCGGCGAGCACCGCGCCGAGCATGAACGTCAGCAACGCCACCAGGTTGTTGAGCACCGGCAGGCCGGACACCCCGGCCAGCCCGAACCCGATGAAGAGCACGTTGCCCGTCATGTTGCCGGTGAAGACCCGGTCCAGGGCGAGATAGCTGACGCCGTCGACCGCGCCGGTCGCCGCGGTCAGCACCAGCAGCGGCACCTCGTAGCTCTTCGTCATGGCCCTTCCGATGATCGTTTCCGGCGGGCAGTCTACCCATGACCTGCGGGAACGTCCCGGGCGGCCGGGACACCGACCCCTGGTGGCCGGGACGCCGGGGCCCGTTGACTGGCCCCATGACCGAGCTGCCGGACCACTTCCCCGCCCACGTCAAGGGCTCCTACGTCAACTGCGACCAGTACGCCCGCGAGGCGCGGCTCACCCCGCCCCCGGACCACATCCCGGCCCACGTGAAGAACTCCTACGTCAACTGCCAGGAGTACACCCGGGAGCTGCGGCTCACCCCGCCGCCGGCCGCCGAGCACTTCCCCGAGCACGTGAAGAACTCGTACCCGACCTGCCAGGAGGCGGTCCGCCCGCCCCGGCTCACCCTCGTGCCGACGGCCGGGGCATGACCACCGTCGTCCCGCCCCGGCTCGACCCCGCCTGGCGGGAGTGGCTGGTCGAGAACCTGGCCATGGGCGCGTCGGTGGCGCAGGCGCGGGCGGTTGCCGTCGCCGGGTCCGCCGACCCGCAGGCCGTCGACGCCGAGCTGCGGGAACTGACCGACCACCCGTACTTCGCGGTGTGCCGGCGGCTCGCGCTGCGCTACGACTGGCTGGAGTCGGTGCTCGACACGTACCGGACGCTGCGCGACAGCGACGGCGGGCGGACGCTGGAACGGCGCGCGGACCTCGACCCCGGGGAGTTCTTCTCCCGCTACTACTTCGGCAACCGGCCGGTCGTGCTGGACGGCCTGATGGCCGACTGGCCCGCCCTCGGCTGGACGCTTCCCGGCCTCGCGGCGGCCTGCGGTGACGCCGTGGTCGAGGTGATGACCGGCCGGGAGGCCAACCCCGACCACGCCTGGCAGTACGACCGGCACCGCACCAGCATGCCGTTCCGCGAGTACCTGGCGCTGCTGGCCTCGGGCCGGCACACCAACGACTACTACATGGTGCCGCGCAACGAGAACTGGTCAGGCGCGCTGCGTCCGCTCGTCGCGGACATCCGTGCCCCGAAGGGGATCGTGGACCCGTCCGGGCTCGGTCACCTGCTGCTCGGACCGGCCGGCACGGTGACCCCGCTGCACGTGGACAACAGCTCGGTGCTGCTCGGTCAGGTGCTCGGCCGCAAGCACGTCCGGCTGGTCCCGTCGTACGAGCGGCACCTGGTCTATCCGCGCGGCGGCACGTTCAGCGCGGTCGACGCGGCGAACCCGGACCTCACCCGGCACCCGCGCTACGCCGAGGCGACGGTGCTCGACGTCGTGCTGGAGCCGGGTCAGCTGCTGTTCGTGCCGGTGGGTTGGTGGCACTGGGTGCAGGCGTTGGAGGTCAGCGCCACGGTCAGCTTCCACCACTTCACCATCCCGGGCCAGAACCACAAGATGGCCACCCCACCCGCCGCCACCCCACCCCGCTGACCCACCCCTCCCGCCCGGCCCCACGCCCGCCCCACCGGCCCTGGCCCCCGGTGATCAAGAGAAATGCGTCAGGAAGTTGCCCGGCGGCTGACCTTTTCCTCTTGATCACCGGGCTTCGGCGGAGTGTGTGCGACGTGGCGGGGCGGTGGGGCAGGGGTGCGGGATTAGGGTGTTGCGGTGGATCACGAGGATCGAATCGCGCTCTTTCTCGACTACGAGAACCTTGCCCTGGGTGCCCGGGAACACCATGGTGGGCGGGCGTTCGACTTCCGTCCGATCGCCGACGCCCTCGCCGAGCGGGGACGGGTGGTGGTCCGCCGGGCGTACGCGGACTGGTCGTACTTCGACGAGGACCGCCGGATGCTCACCCGCTCGCACGTCGAGCTGATCGAGATCCCGCAGCGGATGGGGGCGTCCCGCAAGAACGCCGCCGACATCAAGATGGCCGTCGACGCGGTGGAGTTGGCCTTCGAGCGCGGCTACATCTCCACCTTCGTCATCTGCACCGGGGACAGCGACTTCACCCCGCTGGTGCACAAGCTGCGTGAACTCAACAAACGGGTGATCGGGGTCGGGGTGGAGAAGTCGACCTCGGCGCTGCTCCCGCCCGCCTGCGACGAGTTCCTCTACTACGACCGGCTGGAGGGCGTCGACCTGCCGCCCGTACGGGGCCGGCGGGGTCGCGCGTCCCGCCCGGCCGAACCGCAGCAGCCGGAGCCGACGGCGGTGGAGCCGGCACCGGAGCAGCCGGAGCAGCCGGAATCCACGCCCGCCGCCGAGGAGCCGGTACGCGACGCCGAGGCGCTCGCGGTGCTGGTCGCCCAGACCGTCGCCGGCCTCCAGGGCAGCTCGGAGGGGGAGGTGACCGCCTCCCGGCTCAAGCGCACCCTGCTGCGCAAGGACCCCACGTTCAGCGAGTCCGACTACGGGTTCCGCACCTTCGGTGAGCTGCTGCGCCACCTCGCCGGGCACAACGTCGTCGAGTTGGCCGAGGGGCCGGCCAAGGGCGACCCGGAGGTGTCCCTGCCCGAGCACGGCGACCAGGAGGTGGCCTTCGCGCTGCTGCGTACGGTGGTGGCGGAGCTGGCCGCGGCCGGTGGCCCGGTGGCGCTCTCCGGACTCAAGAACCAGCTCCGCCGGGCCCGCCCCGAATTCAGCGAGAAGAAGCTCGGATACCGCAGTTTCCTGCAGTTCGGTAAGGCCGCCGCCACTGCTGGTGAGGTCACGTTGGCCTGGAGCGCGGACGCCGACGACTACCTGCTCACGCCCCGGCAGGGGTGACCGGGCGGGGTCGGCGGCGGGCCTCGACGAATTCGTGACTCACGTTCCACGGCCGAGTTGCTATACGGTCGGTGAATGATGGTCGAGGAGCACTGGTGGAACGGTGACCCGAGCCCACGCGGGCGGCGGGACGTCTACATCCGTACCGACGGGGAAGCCTGGGAGGTCCAGGCGCAGATCGGCGGGGCGTCGGGTCGCTCCCGCGTGCAGCAGTGCCCGAGCCGGGCGGCAGCGGTCATCCTGGCCGACGCCTGGCGCGGCAGCAATCCTTCCTGGCGCGGGCTGCACCGCTGATCGGTCCGGGCGCAGGCGGGCGGTCCGCACCGCGTCCCGCCCGCCCCGCCTCCGGCCGGTCCCGGTCGGGCGCCCCGCAGGAGACCTCCGAGCTGGCTGGCGCGCAATGGCCCTGATCACACAGCGTAACTTTCCTCTCACTGCCCGGTCGGCGGGACCCTGAGCAGGGCGAGCTAACTGGCAACCTTCTTGACAGAAGGACCTGGTATCGACATCCTTCGAGGAGAGCGCTCTCCCCGGCGTGCTCCCCGCCCTCGATGTCGCCCCAAGGAGCCTCCCGTGCCAGGAGCCCGAGCCGTCCCCCGGCCCCGATCCCTCGCCCGCGCGGCGGTCGCCCTCGTCACCCTCGCCGCCGCCCTCGTCCTGCCCGCCCAGGCCGAGCCCGCCTCGGCCGCCATCGGCGGCATCACCTGGCAGGACGAGTTCAACGCCGCCGCCGGCACCCCCGTCGACCAGAACCGGTGGCGCTTCGACATCGGCGGTGGTGGCTGGGGCAACAACGAACGGCAGTACTACACCAACAGCACCAGCAACGCCGTCCACGACGGACAGGGCAACCTGGTCATCACCGCCCGCCGGGAGAACCCGGCCAACTACCAGTGCCACTACGGCCGGTGCGAGTACACCTCGGCGCGGCTGCTCACCGCCGCCACCTTCACCCAGGCGTACGGTCGGTTCGAGGCCCGGATCAAGATCCCCCGGGGTCAGGGCATCTGGCCGGCGTTCTGGATGCTCGGCAACGACATGGGCAGCGCCGGCTGGCCCGCCGCCGGTGAGATCGACATCATGGAGAACATCGGCCGGGAACCGAACACCGTCTACGGCACCGTGCACGGCCCCGGCTACTCAGGCGGGGGTGGCATCACCGGCAGCCGCACCATCGGCCAGCCCCTCGCCGACACCTTCCACACCTACCGGGTGGACTGGGAGCCGAACCTGATCGTCTGGTACCTCGACGGCGTCGAGTACCACCGCGTCGACCCGTCCCGGCTCGGCGGCAACCGCTGGGTCTACGACCACCCCTTCTTCATGATCCTCAACGTGGCGGTGGGCGGGAACTGGCCCGGCTACCCCGACGGCTCCACCCAGTTCCCCCAGCAGATGCTCGTGGACTACGTCCGGGTCTCCAGCTACGTTCCCGGCGGCGGCAACCCGCAGCCCGGCACCACCCGGCTGCGCGGCTCGCAGAGCGGCAGGTGCATCGACATCCCGAGCGCCAACCCGGTCGACGGCGCGAAACTCCAGATCTGGGACTGCAACACCACCGCCGCGCAGGCCTGGACCTTCGCCGCCGACGGCACCGTCCGCGCGATGGGCAAGTGCATGGACCCGGCCTGGGCCGGCACCGCCAACGGCACCGAGGTCAACCTGGTCACCTGCAACGGCAACCCGGCCCAACGGTTCACCCTCAACGGCGCCGGGGACCTGGTCAACCTCAGCGCCAACAGGTGCGTCGACGTGCGCGACCAGAACCCCAACAACGGCGGCAAGCTGCACCTGTGGGACTGCCTCGGCGTCGCCAGCCAGAAGTGGTCCCGCTTCTGACTGGCGGCTACCGCGGACGGCCCACTGCGGCGGGTACCTGCCGCGTGAAGTCGTCTACCGCGATAGCGGGCACGGCCTGAGATGACGGATGGCCCCCAGCGCACGCTGGGGGCCATCCGCCGCGTCCCGGGTCAGTGCCGTGCGGCGTGTTCCACGAAAGACTTCCAGTTCTGCGGGTCGAAGGTCAGGACCGGCCCTGCGAGGTCCTTGCTGTCGCGGACGGCAACCAGACCGGGCATGTTGGCGGCTACCTCGACGCAGTCGGTGTTTCCGCTGCGGCTTGCCTTGCGCCACTGGGCGTTGCTCAGGTCCATGACGTCACTGCCTCCTTCAGGAGTTCCATCGACTGGTGGCGGGGCAGGGCGTCGTTGCGGACCGACTCCCACCTCGCCAAGAGGCTAGCCAGGTCACCCTCGCTGTCGATCGTCGTACCGGCGAGTTGGCTCTCCAGGGTGCCCACCCAGCTGCCGTCCAGGCCCCTGGCCAGTGCGAACGGCCCGGACATGCCCACATGGAAGCCGGTCAGGCGCGGAATGACGTGCACGCTGATCCGGGGGCGTTCGGTCATGGCCACCAGGTGGTCGATCTGGCGGGTCATCAGGCCCCGGTAGCCCTCGTCGGTGCGGTGCAGTATGGCCTCGTCGATGACAGCGATGAGCTGGGGTGGGTCCGGCTGGTGGAGAACTGCCTGGCGGTCCATCCGGGCTGCCACCTTCCTCTCCACCTCGTCGTCGGTGAGCAGGTCATCGCAGCGGATCACCGCGCGGGCGTAGTTCTCCGTCTGGAGCAACGCGGGAACGAGGCCAGGGTGGAAGCAACGAAGCTGCCGGGCGGTGCGTTCGGCTTCGAGCCACGGCCGGAACCAGCTGGGCTGGCCCTCCTTCTCCATTATCCGAAGCAGGGAGACCAAGAGGCCGCCGGAGTGGAGCACCTCGTCAGCCCGGGAGAGGAACTGCCTGTCGAATGGGCGGGTGCCCATTTCCACGCTGGACACCATCGACGCCGAATAGTGCACCTGCTTGCCGAACTCCTCCTGGTTGAGTCCGGCGGCGAGGCGCATCCGGCGCAGCTGGGCCCGGATCAGACCGGCGGTCGGTTCCTCCACGATCCCTCCACAATCCTCACGCGAGAATCACTCGGTATCGCCGCACGAGCGAACGGCTTCGAGGCTGCGACACGACCGGGCGCTTCGCCTTCCGACAGTAGTGGCCTGCTCAACAGACTGTCATTCATGGCGGGCTCGCTGGTGGCCGGAAGGCGGTAGCGGGTCCTGCCGGGGCCGCTCCGCATCCTGGGTGGAGCGGCCCTCTCCAGTCGAGAAGGAGGTCGATGTCGTGGTGGTACGGCCCCCTGTCCCGCACGTTGCCATGCGCCCGGCGTGGCGGTGCCGTAGTTGCGGCAGCGCTTGGCCCTGCCAGCCGGCCAAGCTATCCCTGCTGCTGGAGTACCGGGACAACCGCACGGGCCTGCTCGTGTACCTCGGCGCCCTGATGATCGAGGCAACGAACCAGCTCACTCGACTCCATCCGGATCATCCGCCGACCCGGATGACCGAGCGCTTCCTGTCCTGGGCAAGAGCACGAGGTTGAGCCCTCGCCCCCCGTGCCCGGCGTGCTGGCGGGCAGTCGGAACGGTTTCGGGACACCCCAGCCGCCGCCGGGGTGACCCGGAGAGTGGCTGCCACGGTCGAGGTAGCGGCGTCGAGGGCTAGGGGGCGCTCTGGGGGCGGTAGGGGGTTAGTGCTGCGCCGGGCGGCCGTAGGGTCATCGCGAACAACCAAGAATGCCTGAAGAAGCTCTCTGTTTCGACAATTGCCGCCGCGCCGACCCGTGTGCCGATATTGGCCCGGGTCTGCCCGGCTGGGGCTAGTGGCGGGAGACGTAGATGGAGAACGAGGAGAAGCTTCTCGGGTACCTGAAGCGGGCCACCACCGATCTGCGTGAGGCCCGTCGGCAGTTGCGTCAGGCCGAGCGCCGCGAGTACGACCCGATCGCGATCGTGGGTATGAGCTGCCGCTTCCCGGGCGGTGTGGACGGTCCGGCCGCGCTGTGGCAACTGCTGGCCGACGGGACCGACGCGGTCGGCGACTTTCCCGACGACCGGGGCTGGAACGTCGAGGACATCTACGACCCCGACGATTCCAAGCCCGGTAAGACGTACGCGAGGAGCGGCGGTTTCCTTTCCGACGCCGCGCTATTCGACCCCGAATTCTTCGGCATTTCCCCGCGTGAGGCGATCGCCATGGACCCACAGCAGCGGCTGCTGCTGGAGGCGTCCTGGGAGGCGTTCGAATCGGCCGGCATCGACCCGACCTCGGTACGCGGCAGCCGCACCGGGGTGTTCGCCGGGCTGATGTACCACGACTACTCCAGCCGGCTGCCGCAGGTGCCCGCCGAGCTGGAGGGCTTCATCGGCAACGGCAACACCGGCAGCATCCTCTCCGGCCGGGTCGCCTACGTGCTGGGCCTGGAGGGCCCGGCCCTCACCGTCGACACCGCCTGCTCGTCGTCGCTGGTCGCGCTGCACCTGGCCATCCAGTCGCTGCGCCGCGAGGAGTGCACCCTGGCGCTGGCCGGTGGGGTGACCGTGATGGCCACCCCGGAGACGTTCGTCGACTTCAGCCGCCAGCGGGGGCTGGCCGCCGACGGCCGGTGCAAGCCGTTCGCCGCCGCCGCCGACGGCACCGGCTGGGCCGAGGGTGTCGGGATGCTGCTGGTCGAGCGGCTCTCCGACGCCCAGCGGCACGGGCACCGGGTGCTGGCCGTCGTCCGGGGCACCGCGGTCAACCAGGACGGCGCGAGCAGCGGCCTCACCGCCCCCAACGGCCCCTCGCAGCGGCGGGTCATCGCCGACGCCCTCGCCAACGCCCGGCTCACCGCCGACCAGGTCGACGCCGTCGAGGCGCACGGCACCGGCACCCGGCTCGGCGACCCGATCGAGGCGCAGGCACTGCTCGCCACGTACGGGCGGGACCGGGAACAGCCGCTCTGGCTCGGCTCGGTGAAGTCGAACCTGGGGCACACCCAGGCCGCCGCCGGTGTCGCCGGGGTGATCAAGATGGTGTTGGCGATGCGGCACGGTGTGCTGCCCCGCACCCTGCACGTCGACCGGCCCACCCCGCACGTCGACTGGACGGCGGGCGACGTCCGGCTGCTCACCGACGCCGTCGACTGGCCGGCCACCGGGCGGCCCCGGCGGGCTGCCGTGTCGTCGTTCGGGCTCAGCGGCACCAACGCCCACGTGGTGCTGGAACAGGCCCCGACGGCCGAGGCCGCCGACCCGGACGACACCGCCGCACCGACGCCGGCCGCCGAGCCGCCGGTGCTGCTCTGGCCGCTGTCCGGCCGGTCGGCGGCGGCCCTGGCCGGGCAGGCCGCCCGGCTGCGCGGTTTCCTCACCGACGAGCGTCCGGTGGACGTCGGGTTCTCGCTGGGCGCGGGTCGGGCCGGGTTGGAGTTCCGGGGGGTGGCGGTGGGCCGTGGGGCCGCCGAGCTGTCCGCCGGTCTCGACGCCCTGTCCGCCGGCACCGGTGTGTCGGGTCGGGTGACCGGTGGTCGTACGGCGGTGTTGTTCACGGGTCAGGGTGCGCAGCGGGTCGGGATGGGTCGTGAGCTGGCCGAAGCGTTCCCGGTGTTCGCGCAGGCCCTCGATGAGGTGTGTGCGGCGTTCGGGCCGTTGTTGGGTGGTGATCTGCGGGAGGTGATGTTCACCGACCCGGATGGTGTCCTGGATCAGACGGGGTGGACGCAGCCGGCTCTGTTCGCGGTCGAGGTGGCCCTGTTCCGGCTGGCGAAGTCGTGGGGTTTGAAGCCTGACTTCGTCGCCGGGCACTCGATCGGTGAGCTTGCTGCCGCGCACGTGGCCGGTGTGTGGTCGTTGGAGGACGCCTGTCGGGTCGTCGCCGCCCGGGGTGGTCTGATGCAGGCCCTCCCGGCGGGTGGGGCGATGCTGGCGATCGCCGCGCCGCTGGATGAGCTGGACCTGGGTGACATCGACGTGGCGGCGGTGAACGGTCCCCGTGCGGTGGTGGTATCGGGGACCGAGGAGCAGATCGCCGCGCTGGAAGCCTCCTTGGAGGTGAAGACGCGTCGGTTGCGGGTGTCGCATGCTTTCCATTCGCACCTGATGGATCCGATGCTCACCGTGTACGGGCAGGTCGTGGAGAGCGCGACTGCGAACCCGGCGGGCATTGCGCTGGTGTCGACCGCGACCGGTGATCTCGCCACCGATGCCGAGTTGGGTAGCGTCGGTTACTGGCAGGGGCAGGTGCGCGGCACGGTGCGGTTCGCCGACGCGGTGGCCGCTCTGGCGGCCCGTGGGGTGACCCGGTTCGTGGAGATCGGGCCGGACAGTGTGCTCACCGCGATGGTCGCGGACTGCGTCGACGACGCCACCGCCATCGCGCTCCAGCGCCGCAGGCGCGGGCAGGACGAGAACACGCCCGACGACGGCCAGGTGCAGGCGTACGCGGTCGGCATGGCCCAGGCGTGGGCCAGCGGGACCGCCCTGGACTGGGCGGCGGTGAACCCGGGCGGCCGGCAGGTCGACCTGCCCACCTACGCCTTCCAGCACCAGCGGTACTGGCTCGACGTGCCGCCCGGCAGCGGTGACACCACCGGCCTCGGCCAGCTCCCCGCCGACCACCCGATGCTCGGCGCGGTCGTCGACCTGCCCGACACCGGTGGCATGGTGCTCACCGGCCGGCTCTCCCGCAGCACCCAGCCGTGGCTCGCCGACCACGCCGTGTTCGACACCGTCCTCGTCCCCGGCACCGGGCTGGTCGAACTCGCCCTGCGCGCCGGTGACCAGGTCGGCTCCCCGGTCCTCGACGAGCTGACCATCAACGCGCCGCTGGTGCTGCCCGCCGACGGTGGCCTGGCCCTGCGGGTCACCGTCGACGCCGCCGACGACAGCGGCGCGCGTACCCTCGGGATCTGGACCCGGGCCGACGACGCGGCCGACGACACCGACTGGACCCGGCACGCCGAAGGGGTCCTGGTCCGGCAGGCCGGAGCCGACCCGGCCGCCGCCGACCTCACCGAGTGGCCGCCCCCCGGCGCCGAACCCGTCGACCTCGACGGCCTCTACGACCGGCTACGCGACCACGGCTACGGCTACGGAC
>NZ_JBMDWU010000617.1:0-16349 GCF_048594385.1 Micromonospora sp.
GAGCAGGTCCATCAGCAGCGCGTCGTGCCAGCGCCCGTCCGCGCCCCGCTCGTACCGCCGCATGACGCCCACCGGACGGAACCCCACCTTCGCGTACGCCCGGATCGCCGCCGTGTTCGCCGCCGCCGGATCGACGGTGAACCGGTGGTGGCCGTACTCGTCGACCAGGTGCCGGACCAGGGTGCGGATCGCGTCCCCGCCCAGCCCGGTGCCGCGTACCGCCGGGTCGAGGAAGACGTCCAGGCTGACGTGGCGGTAGTCCGGGTCGGTCTCGGCGTACCACTGGATCGCCCCGACCAGCCGGCCGGCGTCCTCGATGGCGTAGACCGCCAGCGTGTCGTCGGCCAGGTCGGCCCGCACCGACGCGGCCAGGTCGTCGTCGCCGCGCCACCAGCGGCGCACCTCCGGGGTGGCCCGGATCGCGGCCAGGGCGGGCACGTCCGCCTCCGCCATCGGCCGCAGCGTGACCGTCCGCCCCCGCAGCACGCCGTCAGCCCCGGATCTCGCCGTGCTCGACGCAGACCGCCGCCCAGCCGACCGGCAGCACCTGCACCTTCATCCGCCGTCGGCAGTGCCCGCAGTAGCGCGGGGGCTCCAGCACGCGGGCCGCCGCGCAGCCCGGGTGCGGGCCCGCCGTGGCGTCCGCACCACAGCGGTCGCACCAGGTCGCGGCCGACGTCAGCACGGCGGAGCCCGCCGTACGACCGTCGGTGATCGGGTCACCCGCGTCGGTCATCATCACCTCACAGGGTGGCGGAGAGCGCCTTGACCGGCATCTTCAGCTCGTCGAGCAGCTTCAGGTCGTCGGTCGCCGGCCGCCCCAGCGTGGTCAGGTAGTTGCCGACGATCACCGCGTTGATCCCGCCGAGCAGGCCGTCGCGGGTGCCCAGGTCACCGAGGGTGATCTCCCGGCCGCCCGCGTACCGCAGGATGGTGCGCGGCATGGCCAGCCGGAACGCGGCGATGGCCCGCAGCGCGTCCTTACCCTCCACCACCGGCCGGTCGCCCAGCGGCGTGCCCGGACGCGGGTTGAGGAAGTTCAGCGGCACCTCGTGCGGGTCCAGCTCGGCGAGCTGCGCGGCGAACTCGGCGCGCTGCTCCACGGTCTCGCCGAGGCCGAGGATGCCACCGCAGCAGACCTCCATGCCCGATTCGCGGACCATCCGCAGGGTCTCCCAGCGCTCCTCCCACGAGTGCGTGGTGACCACGTTCGGGAAGTACGAGCGGCAGGTCTCCAGGTTGTGGTTGTAGCGGTGCACGCCCATCTCGACCAGGTCGTCGACCTGCTCCTGGCTGAGCATCCCCAGCGACGCGGCGACCTGGATGTCGACCTCCGCGCGGATCGCGGCGACCCCCTCGCGCATCTGCTTCATCAGCCGGTCGTCGGGGCCGCGCACGGCGGCCACGATGCAGAACTCGCTCGCCCCGGTCGCCGCCGTCTGCTTCGCCGCCTCCACCAGCGACGGGATGTCCAGCCACACCGACCGGACCGGCGAGGTGAACAGGCCGGACTGCGAGCAGAAGTGGCAGTCCTCCGGGCAGCCGCCGGTCTTCAGCGAGACGATCCCCTCGACCTCGACCTCCGGACCGCACCAGCGCATCCGCACCTCGTGGGCGAGCTGGAGGGCGGCGGTGAGGTGCTCGTCGGGCAGGGTCAGCACCGCGAGGACACCGGCCTGGTCGAGGCCGACGCCGTCGCCCAGCACCTGGGTCCGGGCCTGGTCGAGGATCTCTGGCATGGCTCGTACCCTACAAGGCCGGTGCGGGCCGGGAAACGCCCGAGCCGACGGCCCCCGGCCACCCCGGCCGCCCCTTCCGCGTGGCGGTGCGGCGGGCCCGCCGCCACGCCGGTGCCGGCCCGGCGGATGGTAATTTCGCCCGGCGGCGGCAACGCCGTCACCCACCGGCACGGGCCGGTCGTCCCGGGCGGCAGACGCCCGACGGACGGGCGGGAGGCAGGTCGGACGACGGACGGAGGCGGTGACCGGTGGCGGACTGGCTGGCGGCCCTGGACCGTCGCGCCGCGCTGCGGGCGAAGGCGGGGCTCACCCGTACCCTGCGCCCCCGCACCGCCGGTGACCCGGACGTCGATCTGGCCGGCAACGACTACCTGGGCCTTTCCACCCACCCCGAGGTGGTGGCCGCCGCCGGCCGGGTCCTGTCCGGGTACGGGCTGGGCGCCACCGGCTCCCGGCTGGTCCGGGGCTCCACCGACGTCCACCACGCGCTCGAGGACGACCTGGCCGACTGGCTCGGCGTCGACCGGGCACTCGTCTTCTCCTCCGGCTACCTGGCCAACCTGGCGGCCGTCCGGGGCCTGGTGCAGCCGCGTACCCTGCTCGTCTCCGACGCCCACAACCACGCCTCGCTGATCGACGGCTGCCGGATCTCCGGCGCGGAGACGGTGGTCACCGCGCACGCCGACGTCGACGCGGTGGCCGCCGCGCTCGCCGCCGCGCCGGGCCGCCCGGCGGTGGTGGTCACCGAGTCGGTGTTCTCCGTCGACGGCGACCTCGCGCCGCTGGCCGCGCTGCACGCGGTGGCCCGGCGGCACGGCGCGCTGCTGCTGATCGACGACGCGCACGGGCTCGGTGTCACCGGCCCGGCCGGTGCCGGCGCGGTGGCCGCCGCCGGGCTCGCCGGCGCGCCGGACGTGGTGGTCACCGCGACCCTGTCCAAGGCGCTCGGCGGTGCCGGTGGGGTGGTCGCCGGCCCGGCCGAGTTCGTCAGGCACCTGGTGGAGACCGGGCGGACCTTCATCTTCGACACCGCGCCGCCGCCGGCCGTCGCCGCCGGGGTACGCGCCGCCGTGGCGCTGGCCCGCGCCGCCGACGACCTGCGCGCCGAACTGGCCGACCGGGCCGGCTACGCGGTACGCCGCCTCGGCGCGGCCGGGCTGCCGGTGTCCACCCCCGACGCCGCCGTGGTGTCGGTGACCGCACCCGGCCCGGAGGCCGCCACCGCCTGGGCGGCCGACTGCCGGGCCCGGGGCGTCGCGGTCGGCTGTTTCCGCCCACCGTCCACCCCGGACCACCGCTCCCGCCTTCGGCTGACCCTCTCCACCGGGGTCACCCGGGCGGATTTCGAACACGCCCTGGAGACCATCGTGGAGTGCGCCCCGCAGTCGCGAACCGAGGTGGTCCTGTGAGCGTGAGGAGTGAGCCGGGTTTGCGAGCCCCGCAGTCGCGAACCGAGGTGGTCCTGCCTTGAGTGGGTGGAAGGGTGCGGTGCTGGTCACCGGGACCGACACCGAGGTCGGCAAGACGGTGGTGACAGCGGCGATCACGGCCGCCGCGCAGGCCGCCGGCCTGCGGGTCGCGGTGGTCAAGCCGGGCCAGTCGGGGACGGCCACCGGCGAGCCCGGCGACGTGGACGCGGTGACCCGGCTGGCCGCCCCGCTGACCGGTCGTACCCTGGCCAGCTACCCCGACCCGTTGGCCCCGCTGGCCGCCGCCCGGGTGGCCGAGCTGGAGCCGTTGGAGCTGTACACGGCCGTCGACGCGATCCGCGCGGAGGTCGACAAGCACGACCTGGTGCTCGTCGAGGGGGCCGGGGGGCTGCTGGTGCCGATGGGGCTGCGTCCGTCGGGTGAGGCGTGGACCGTCGCCGACCTGGCGGTGTCGCTGGGCGCCCCGGCGGTGGTGGTGGCCCGGGCCGGGTTGGGCACCCTCAACCACACCGCGCTCACCCTGGAGGCCCTGGAGCGCCGGGCCGTACCCGCCGGGGTGGTGATCGGTGCGTGGCCGGCGGAGCCGCAGCTGGTGCACTGGGCGAACCTGACGGAGCTGGTGCCGAACCTGCTCGGCGCGCTGCCGGCGGGGGCCGGGGCGATGGACCCGGGGGTGTTCCGTCGGTCCGCCCCGGGCTGGCTCACCCCCGACCTGTACGGGGTGCTCGACGACTGGCGCACCTGGGCCGAGGACGCCGGCTGAACACCTGACCGGCGCTGCCGGTGCTCTCACTCGGCGGCCGGGACCGGCCTGGGTCGGTCGTCCTGCGCCGGCCGTGGGGCGACGACCTGCACGCCGACGTCGGCGTCGCGGTTCTGCGCCTCGATCCAGGTGTCCAGGGCGGTCCGGCAGGCGTGGTCGACGTGCCGCAGGCCGCCGAGGTCCAGCCGTACCCGCCGGTCGTCGGGCAGGGCGTCGAGCGTGGCGAGGATGGTGGGCAGCCGCAGGAACGTGGCGTTGCCGGTGATCGCCACCTGCACCGGGTCGACGTCGTCGTGCACGACGACCCGCACGTGGGAGGTCTCCCAGGCGGTCTTGACCACGGCCAGCCCGAGGCCGAGGAGCACACCGGTGAACAGGTCGGTGCCGAGGATCGCCGCGGCGGTCACCACCAGCACCACCGCCTCGCCCCGGTGCTGCCGCCACAGCTCGGGCAGGGCCCGCCACGGCAGCAGCTTGCACCCCGCGTGCACCAGCACGGCGGCCAGCGCGGGCATCGGGATCAACCCGACCAGCCCGGGTACGGCGGCGACGAAGAGCAGCAGCCACCCGCCGTGCAGCACCCGGGACGCCTTCGTCCGCGCGCCGGCCCGTACGTTGGCGGAGCTGCGCACGATGACGGCGGTCATCGGCAGCGCGCCGAGCAGCCCGCAGACCGTGTTGCCGGTGCCCTGGGCGACGAGTTCCCGGTCGAAGTCGGTCCGGGGGCCCTGGTGCATCCGGTCGACGGCCGCCGCGCTGAACAGACTCTCCGCCGAGGCGACCAGGGCGAACGTGACGATGGTGGCGAGCATCCCCGGGTCGGTGAGGGCCGTCCAGTGTCCGAGTGACGGGGTGAGCGCGGCGAGTATCCCCTCCACCGTGATCGTGTCCACGGGCAGCCGTAGGGCGGCGCTCGTCGCCGCCGCGGCGACCACGGCGACCAGCGCGCCGGGGACCAGGCCCGGCCGGCCGGGCAGCCGGTCCCACAGCAGCATGACCGCGAGCGTGGCGAGGCCGAGGGCGAGTGACACCCGCGCCGTGCCGGAGCCGGTCAGCTCGCCGGCCAGGGCGGGTAGCCCGGTGAATCCGGCGAGCCCGGTCGGTGGCGTGTCCGCCCCGGCCAGCACGTGGAGCTGTCCGGCGACCAGCAGCAGGCCGATCCCGGTGAGCATGCCGTGCACCACGGCCACCGAGATGGCCCGGAACCACCGGCCGAGCCGCAGCAGTCCCAGTCCGATCTGGAGCAGGCCGGCGACCAGCACGATGGTGCCGAGGCCGGCCAGGCCGTACCGTTCCACGGCCTCGGCGACGAGCACGGTCAGTCCGGCGGCGGGCCCGCTCACCTGGAGGCTGCTGCCCGGCATCACCCCCACCACCAGCCCACCGACCACCCCGGTCACCAGCCCGAGTTCGACGGGCACCCCGGAGGCGACCGCGATCCCGACGCACAGCGGCAACGCCACCAGGACCACCACGAGCGACGCCGGGACGTCCCGCCGCCACTCTCCCCACCTCACCGCCCCCCACCACCCGACGCCACCCCACCCGTGCACGCCACCCCGTCCCGTGCCACCCCACCCGCTCCGGTGATCAAGAGGTTCGCGTCAACGTTGATCTCCGAACTGACTCGAACCTCTTGATCAACCTGGCAGGGCGGGGGGAGCGGGAAGGGCGGGGGGAGTGGGGAGGGGGTGGGGTGCATGTGGACCTCCCGGCTCGGTGTGGCGCTGGGCGTCACGCCGGGTTCAACCCTTGGTGGGGAGTGGGAGTTACGCCTGTTTCCGCAGGTGAGCGGCGTTCGGGCAGGCTACGGCGTGGTGGTGCGGCGGACCACGAAGGCGTCGGGCATCCGGAAGGTGAGGTTGTCCGGGCACCACGGCGGACGGACCACCGTCACCGCGTCCAGCAGCGGCGTCGCCTCGGCGACCACCACCGCCGCCTCCAGCCGGGCCAGGTGCGCGCCGACGCAGCGGTGTGCCCCCGCCCCGAAGGCCAGGTGCCGGCGGGACCCGCGCTGCCCCGGGCGGAACCCGGCCGGGTCGGCCACCACCTCCGGGTCACAGCCCGCGCGGGCCAGCCACAGCAGCATCGAGCTGCCCGCCGGCACCGGCGTACCGCCCAGGGTCGTGTCGACCGCGGCCACCCGCCGCCAGGTGACGATCGGTGGCTCCCGGCGCAGGCCCTCCTCGACCACGTCGGCGACGGCGACCGTGCCGGCCCGCAGCCCGGCGCGCACCCCCGGTTCGCCGGTGAGCCGGTGCAGCAGCAGGGTGAGGAACTGACTGGTGGTCTCCTGGCCGGCGACCAGCAGGAAGAACAGCGCCCCGACCACCACGTCCGGGGGGTGCCCGGCGGCGCGCAGCCGACCGGCCAGGCCGCCGCCGGTGCCGGCGAACTCCCGCAGTACGGCGTGGAACCGGCCCACCTCGACGGCGAGGGTCTGCTGCCGGTCGGCGTCCAGCGGGGCCCAGAACAGTTCCAGTGCCGCCCGCGCGAAGTCCTTCACCGCACCCACCGGGGCGTCCGGCAGCTCGACCAGCCGGGCCAGCGCCAGCAGCGGCAGGTCGGCGGCGAGCCGGGCGTGCAGGTCGACCGGCCGACCGGCGGCCAGGTCGGCGGCGATGTCGACCACCCGGGCCCGGACCAGGGCGGTCAGCCACGGTCGCTGGGCGGCCACCCGGTCGGGGTGCAGCGCCTCGACGACGATCGCCCGGATCGCCGGGTGGGTCGGACCGGCGTTGTTCGCCAGCGTCGGCGGCAGCCGGAACCGGTGCGCGGTGAGCACCCGCAGCGCGGCCACCGGAATCGGCGTCACCGCGTCCAGGGCGTTGTCGGGCCGCCAGGTCGCCGCGTCGGCGAGCACCTGCCGGACCAGCGCGTGCCGGGTCACCACCAGGTGCACGCCGCCGACCCGGTCGACGACCGTCGCCACGTCCGGCCAGGGCCCGTCGACGGAAGCCTCCCACCCCCGGAACAGCACCCGGTCACGCTAGCGGGCGGCCCCCGGCGGAGCGGGGTCCAGTTCCCACACCGTGGTGTGCTTCACCCGGACGCTCTCCAACGCCTCCGGCACCGGCACGTCGTAGCCGGCCAGCTCGCGGAACCGTTCCCGGGGCAGGAACGCCCGGCCCGGATCGCCGACCAGCACCCGGGCGCCGCAGCGGGCGGCCCGCAGCAGGAAGCGCAGCACCCGGCGGGCCATCGCCTCGCTGTAGAAGACGTCCCCGGCGAGCAGCACCTCGGCGTCCCCGGCGTCGCCGTCGAGCACGTCGGCCAGCTCGGCGTCGACGCGTACCCCGTTGGCGTGGGCGTTGAGGGCGACGGCGGCGACGGCCCGCTCGTCGATCTCCACCGCCCGCACGGCCGCCGCGCCGGCCCGTGCGGCGGCGATGGCGACCAGGCCGGAGCCGGAGGCGAGGTCGAGCACCCGGCGACCGGCGACCGTCTCCGGGTGGTCGGTGACGTACCGGGCCAGGCCCTGCCCACCGGCCCAGGCGAAGGCCCAGAACGGCGGCGGCTGGGAGCTGCGGAACTCGCCCTCGGTCAGCTCCCACAGGCCGATCGGCTCGTCGGCCTGGTGCAACCGCACCTCGGGCACGAAGGCGACCGGGGCGAGCCGGGCGTGCAGCCGGACGAAGGCCGCGGAGAGATCGGACATCCGCCCAGGATGTCAGCCGGGCGAACCCCGGCGCGGTCGACCCTCACCGGCCCGACGAAGCGGCCTAGCCCACACCGTCACCCGGCGTGTCGGCGAGGACGGGTGACCGGTTCACCACTGTCGGTGTTAACCGGCACCGTACTTGCCGATCGGCGCGAACACGCCCGTCTACCGGCTTCCCCATCCTGCTCATAGCGTGGCGAGTGGACAAGACCGACGGGAGGAGCGAGGCGGTGGTGATGGTGTGGCGGAACGCGCTACGGGTCGGGGCGGTGCTGGCCTGCCTGTCGGGGACAGGGCTCGTCGGGCCGACACCGGCGTCGGCGGCGGACCGCTTCTCCACCGAGCTGAGTGGCCTGCCCGCCCAGTTCACCGCCGGGGACCAGGTGCGGACGGTCTCGGCG
Source organism: Micromonospora sp. (assembly GCF_048594385.1). NCBI lineage: Bacteria > Bacillati > Actinomycetota > Actinomycetes > Micromonosporales > Micromonosporaceae > Micromonospora > Micromonospora sp. Next base: position 7,995 of record NZ_JBMDWU010000617.1, read on the forward strand.
GTGGTGTCCCGCCAGGGCAACGGCGGCTGTGTGAAGGTCCGCTGGTCGATGGTGCTCTCGGTGCAGGGGCTGCGACTGGACCAGGTCAAGATGGACCGGGTCGAGGAGACCGGCTCGTTCCCGCTGGACATCCGGGCACAGGGGGACGTGGCCCGGTTGACCGACCGGCAGCTCGACCCGGGCACCCTCTGCCCGGACCGTACGGTCACCGCCACCTACCGGGTGGCCTTCGCCGAGGACGTCACCCGGGGCCGGATCACCATGGCCGCCGAGGCGTACGACCCGAACCTGCGGCTGCTCGCCCGACGCACCGCCACCCGGCAGGTCGTCGGTACGGCCCCTGCGCCCACCACGGCCGCACCCGAGCCGACCACCGCGTCGCCGGAGCCGACCGAGGAGGTGCTGGAGCCGAGCGAGGAGGAGACCGAACCGACCGAGGAGGCGCTGGCCGAGGTGCCGCCACCGGCCGCGGCGAACCGTTCGGCCGACCAGAGCGGGGGCTTCGGGCTGGTGCAGGCGGCGTTCCTGCTCGGCGGCCTGCTGCTCTTCCTCGGTGTCGGCCTGCTGATGCGGCTGCGGCAGCTCACCCGGACCACGGCCGACGGTGTGGCGGGCGAGGATGCCCGCCCGGTCCGTCGCCCGGTCCGCTGGACCACCGTCCGACGGTGATCGGGGGCCGCCGGGGCCGGGTGGCGCCACCACCCGGCCCCGGCGGGTTTCACTTCGCGAACACCTGGAACTCGGCGATCCGCACCTGGTCGCGTGCCGGGCTGGCGGTCGCGCAGTCGGTCCGGGTCGCCGGATCGTCGTCCTGCTCACCGGCGTACGCCGGGCCGCCGGTGCACTGACTGGCCAGCACCTCCAGCCGGACGTGGGTGGCGACGGTGGCCGGCACCCGGAACGACCGGGCGATTAGGTCCCGGCTGTAGGCCCGGTACCTCCCACCGGGGAACGCGTCGTCGGCGCTGGTGTAGACCCGGGTCCAGCGGGTCGGGTCGGCGCAGTCGGTGGTGGTCGCGTCGCAGGTCGACACCGCGAACGACCGCAGCGCGCTCAGCGCGTTCTGCGCACCGGGGTCGGCGTCGCCGGTGATCGCCGGGCGGAGCATGGCGCTGACGTTGACCCGCTGCACCGGCTGCGGCGTGCCGAAGGGCAGTGTCACGGTGACCTGCTTGCCGGCCACCCCGGTCAACGACGCCCAGTTGGTGGCCTCGGTGTCGTCGGCGATCCGGTCCAGGTTCACCCCGTCCCCGGCGATGCTCGCCCCCGACCTGGTGGACGCCAGGTTCTGGCTCAGCCGCAGGTCGACGTACCCCTGCTGGCCGGCCTTCGCGACCACCTCCAGGCGCTGGTGGCCGAAGCCGGGGGCGACCGCCAGCAGCTGGTACGTCCCGGCGACGGCCTCGAAGGTGGCCGGCAGCGGGGTGGCCGGATCGGTGTCGGCGACGGGGGTGGCCCGCGCCTCGTAGTCACCGACGTAGAGCCGGATCGGCGCGTTGGCGCTGTCACCCCGGGGGCGCAGGGTCAGCGTGGCGTTGCCGCCGGCCGGGCTGGCGAAGCTCGGCGTCGGGTCGGTGTCGGCGGCGCCGACGGTGGCGGCATCCCGACCCATCCCGGAGCGGGCGAACTCGGCCCAGATCAGCTCCTGGTTGGCCCCGCCGAAGCGCAGCCGGTCGGCGGTGAGCAGGTTGTCCCGCATGTCGAGCATGCTGACCTGGCTGGCCGCCTGGAGCAGGAACGAGTCGAAGACCAGCTGCACCCAGCGCCGGTTGCCGGGGCAGTTCTCGGCGGCCACCCGGCCCTGGGCGCAGTCGAGCTGCCGCGCCGGGGTGCCCAGGCCGTACTTCTTGACCAGGGCGGCGCGGATGCGGAAGTTGGTCGCGCCCCAGATCTCCCCGTCGGCGTGCACCGCCGGCCCGCCGGTGTTGTAGCCGACGTCGGAGTAGTTGAGCGGGCTGCGGCTCAGGTCGTAGTTGCGGATGCCGCTGACCAGGTTGCCGGTGACGTAGCCGCCGGTGACGAAGGGCGTCTCGCCGGGGGCGCGCAGGCCGTGCTCGTAGAGGTACTCGGCGGCGAGCAGGTCGCTCCACGACTCGCCCATCGCCCCGCCCTGGTGGCCGCCGATCCCGCTGTCCGGGCCGGCGATCATCCGGTTGGTGATGGCGTGGGTGTACTCGTGGCCGATCACCGTCATGTCGTAGTCGCCGTCGACGCACGGCGGGTACGGCCCACCGGCCTGCGGCTGCCACAGGTACATGTTGGTGCTCGGCGGCAGCCCGTCGCGCGGGGTGGACTGGTTGGCGTTGTTCCGGTTGCCGCTCAGCGCGCCCTGCTGGGCCCGCCCCTGCTCGGCGTCGCCGCCCAGCCCGGCACCGCTGACGTTGACCGCCTGGAGGTTCCAGGTGGCCTCGGTGAAGCCCAGGTGCCAGGCCCAGTCGTGCATCCGGTTGTGCATGGCGAACAGGTTGGCGGTGGCGGCGTCGGCGTCGTTGCGTTGGGCGGAGGTGAACACCGCCGGGTTGCAGCGGGCCTGGTGCCACTGGTCGGTGAACGGGTACTCGTAGCGCCGGTCCGGGCGGTCGGGGGCGTTGACCATCGGGCTGCCGGCACCCCAGGAGACCACGGTGTTGGCGGAGTTGCCCCGGGTGGTGCCGGTGGGTGCCCCGGTGGCGAGGTCGACGTCCCAGGGTTGCCCGCCCGCCGGGTCGCGGAAGGCGGCGGCGCAGTCGGGTGCGGGGCTGGCGCACCAGCGGACCCGGGGGTCCTGCCCGGGGGCGAGGTCCTGCGGCGGGGTGGCCGGGTAGACCGCCCAGCTCGGGTTGTCGGAGTCGAAGTCGACGAGGTCCTCGCGGACCAGCACCTTCCCGGTGATCCCGTCGACGTAGGTGGTGAACGCGGCCGGGTGGTCGCTGTCCCGCCCGATCAGGGTCACCTCGTAGGCGGCCCGGTTGCCGTCGGCCGGGGTGGGCACGGCGACCGGGCGTACCCGGTGGCTGGCCACCGCGTCGGCGGCCAGGCCGGCGTCGGCGAGCGCGTCGGCGTACGCCTGCCCGGCGGTGCGGGTGGCCGGGGTGGGGGCCGAGGCGTCCCGGGTCAGCGAGGAGCTGACCGAGAGCACGGTGCCGTCGGCGACCGCCACGGTGACCAGCCCGTCGTGGCCGGCGGGCAGGTCACCGAAGCGCTGCCGCAGGGTGACCACCGCGCCGTCGCCGATCCGCCGGACCAGCACCCGGTCGAGCGCGGTCACCGCGTCGGCGTCCAGCCCGAACAGGTCCCGCTGGGTGGTGAGGTAACGCCGGGCGGCGGCCTCCGGGTCGGTGGGCAGGCCGGTGGCGAGCCGGGCCGGGCCGAGGGCGTGCGGGGTGCCGAGCCGGTTCCAGCGCACCGGGGCGCCGGTGGCACGGGCCAGGCTGCGTTGGCGGGCGTCGGGTGCGGCCGTACCGGTGCGGTTGTCGACGTCGGCGGCCTGGTGGCGGTCGTCGGCGAACGAGCCGGAGCGGCCCGGGGCCGGGGCCGCGGTGTCGCCCGGCGCGGCCGTGGCGGTGCCTCCGCCGGGCAGCAGGGCGGCGACCACGGCGGCGGTCGCCAGTACGGGAACGAGCCGGCGTCGATGCCGGCTCGTTCGGGGTGTCCACTCCGGTCTGGGCACGGATCCTCCTCGTGGGAGCGGGGACCGGCGCACCGCCGGCCCGGCGCAGGCGGGGTAACGCATGCGCATACGTGGATACCAGGCGGATCGGGCGGGGGCAATGGCGTGCGGTGCGCGGATCAGACGAGCTGGGCGGGGTCGAGCCCCAGTTCCCGGGCCGTGACCAGCCGGATCCACTCGCCGAACTGTCGCCGGGAGATCACCCGCTCGTGCACGGCGAGCTGGACGGCGAGCCCGTCCATCACCGCGTTGATCCGCCAGGCGGCACCGGCGGGGTCGGCGCAGTCGAAGGTCCCGTCGGCCACCCCGGCCGAGATCACCGCCGCCAGGTCCTGCCGCCAGCGCAGGTCCAGCCGCCGGCAGACCTTCTCCAGTTCCGGGGTGCGCAGCGACTCCGCCCAGCCGTCGATCCACATCGCCCAGGGTCGGCCGGTGGGGGTGTAGAGGCGCAGGATGCGCCGGAGCTTGGTCAGCGGCGGGGTGGCGGAGCGCAGCACCGCGTCCAGCCGGGACAGTTCCTGCTCGACGGCGTACGCGAACGCCTGGGCGAGCAGCCGCTCCTTGGTGGCGAAGTGGTAGAAGACCAGCGCCTGGCTGACCCCGGCGGCGGCGGCCACGTCGGCGGTGCGGGTGTTGGCGAGTCCACGCTCGACGATCACGTCGCAGGCCGTGCGCAGCAGGGAATCCAGGCGGACATCGGCGGCGGCACGTCTCGTCACGCCGCTACGGTAACCTATCGAACCGACCACGGGGAGTTACCGACCCGCCCGATCCGACTGCCGGTAGTCGGAAGCCGGACAGCATCGCACCGGCGGGTCGGCTACCTTGCCGACCTGTTCGGTAGGGGTGCGGGCGACGTGTCCCATCCGCGCCGACCAACTCTCCTAGGAAGCTCTGCGGGCGGTGGTGCCGGTCACCACCGCAGAGACCGGACGCGCCGTCGGTGGCCCCGATTTGGCATCGGTGAGGCCGCTCGGCTAGAGTTTCCATCCGTCACCGGGTGTCATCCCGGAGGCAAGCGGACGTAGCGCAGCTGGTAGCGCATCACCTTGCCAAGGTGAGGGTCGCGGGTTCGAATCCCGTCGTCCGCTCGGAGCTGCCGCCACGCATGACGGGGGCAACCTCGGTGGGGTGGCCGAGAGGCGAGGCAACGGCCTGCAAAGCCGTGTACGCGGGTTCAAATCCCGTCCCCACCTCGGTAACAAGCACGGGCGATTGGCGCAGTGGGAGCGCGCTTCCTTGACACGGAAGAGGTCACTGGTTCAAACCCAGTATCGCCCACGCGGTCAGTAGGGCCACCTTCCGACACGGAAGGTGGCCCTACTGCTGTCCGGTCCCCGCCCCCGTTCCGGGGCATCACCGCACATCGATGTCAAGCTATCCTGGCTCCGGTTCTTCCAGGGGAACATCGCGACGCCGGGTGGGTGTGGGGTGGGGGAGACGGGTCGGGAGGCGCTGCTCGCGTTCGCCGACGAACTGCGGCGACTACGCCAGCAGGCGGGCGGGCCGTCGTTGAACTCCCTGGTGGCGGTCGCCGCCGCCCGGGGCAGGCCGCTGGCCCGCTCCACCCTCAGCGACAAGCTCAACGCCAAGTCGCTGCCCGACTGGGACTTCGTCACCGGTTACCTGGGCGCCTGCGTCGCGTACGCCGGACAGGCCGGCATCCGGTTGCCCGCCGAGCTGACCGACCAGGCCCGCTGGGAGGCGGCGTACTGGCGGCTGCTGGCGGCGGCGGACGCGGCGCGGGCCGACGACCGGCTCGCCACCGCCGCCCGTGCCGAACCGGACCGGCAGGCCCACGCCGGCACCGCGCCGTCGGCCCCGGCACCGTTCGTGCCCCGCCAGCTACCGGCGGCGGTACGGCACTTCGCCGGCCGCTCCGCACCGCTGACCGCCCTGACCGCCCTGCTCACCGAGCCGGCCGGCCCGCCGGGCACCGTCCCCGTCTCGACCATCGGCGGTACGGCCGGCGTGGGCAAGACGGCCCTGGCCGTGCACTGGGCGCACCAGGTCGCCGACCGCTTCCCGGACGGTCAGCTCTACGTCGACCTGCGCGGTTTCGACGCCGAGTCGCCCGCGCTGAGTCCCGCCGAGGCGGTGGCCGGGTTCCTGGAGGCGCTCGCGGTGCCGCCGGAGCGCATCCCGGTGGGGCTGGCGGCACAGGCCGCCCTCTACCGCAGCCTGCTCGCCGACCGGCGGGTGCTGGTGCTGCTGGACAACGCCCGCGACGCCGACCAGGTACGCCCGCTGCTGCCCAGCTCGCCGGGATGCCTGGTCCTGGTCACCAGCCGTAACCAGCTTCCGGGGCTGGTCACCGCCGAGGGGGCCCGCCCGCTGCCGCTGGGTCTGCTCTCCCCGACGGAGGCGCGCGAGCTGCTGTCCCGCCGGCTGGGCGCGGAGCGGGTCGCGGCGGAGCCGGAGGCGGTGGACCGGATCGTCGCCGCGGCGGCCGGGCTGCCCCTGGCGTTGGCGATCGTGGCCGCGCGGGCCGCCACCTACCCCGATTTCCGGCTGGCCCGCCTCGCCGCCGAGCTGACCGCCAGCCGGGGCGCCCTCGACGCGTTCAGCGGCGGCGAGGCCGGCGTCGACGTCCGGGCGGTGCTGTCCTGGTCGTACCGGGGTCTCGATCCGGCGGCGGCCGACCTGTTCCGGGCGCTCGGTACGCACCCCGGGCCCGACGTGTCCGTGGCGGCGGCCGCCAGCCTCGCCGCCCTGGCCCCGGCCGAGGTGCGCCGGCCGCTGGCGGTGCTGACCCGGGCGAACCTGCTCACCGAGCACGCCCCCGGCCGGTACGTCCTGCACGACCTGCTCCGGGCGTACGCCGTCGAGTTGGCCGTGGCCACCGACTCCGCCGGCCTGCGGCGGGCGGCGCTGTGCCGGCTGCTCGACCACTACCTGCACACCGCGTACGCCGCCGCTCTGCTGCTGCACAAGCACCGCGACGACATCGACCTGCCGGCGGCGCACCCCGGGACGGCGGTGCCCACGCCGGCCGACCGGGACGAGGCGTGGGCGTGGCTGGCCGCCGAGCACCGGGCGCTGCTCGCCGCGATCGGCCTGGCCGTCGAACACGGGTTGCCCACCCACGCCTGGCAGTTGGCGTGGAGCGTCAACACCTACCTCGACCGGGTGGGTGCCTGGACGGACCAGTCCCGCGCCCAGGAGCTGGCGCTGCGGGCCGCCACGGCGGCCGGGGACCGCGACGGGCAGGCCCGCGCCCACCGCAACCGGGCCGTCGCCTGCCTGCGCCTCGGCGCGTACGACGAAGCCCACGAGCATCTGGAACGCTCCCGGCAGTTGTACGCCGAACTCGGCGACCGGGTCGGTGGCGGGCGGACCGAGCTGAACCTCGGCATCCTCGCGGAGCGGCAGGACGACCACCGACGGGCGCTGCACCACGCGCAACGGGCGCACCGCCTGTTCGAGGCAGCCGGGCACGCGCAGGGGCAGGCCAACGCCCTCAACAACATCGGCTGGTACCACATCCAGCTCGGCGACCACCTCCGTGCGCTGGACTACTGCGGCCAGGCCCTGGTGCGGCAGCAGCAGACCGGCAACCGCTACTGGGAGGCGCACGCGTGGGACAGCCTGGGCTTCGCCCACCACCACCTCGGCCGGCACCGCGACGCTCTCGACTGCTTTCGGCAGGCGCTCGCGCTGTGGCGGGAGACCGGCGAACGCTACTACGAGTCCGTCACGCTGATGCACGTCGGTGACAGCCACCTGGCCGCCGCCGAACCCGACGCGGCCCGTGCCGCCTGGGGGCAGGCACTCGACGTGCTCGACCAGCTCAGCCACCCGGACGCCGCGCTGGTGCGCGACCGGCTCGACGCGCTGCCGTCCGGGCGGTAGTCCACACCCGCGCCGCGGGGTGCCGGGCGGGTCGCCTCACAGCGGCGGGGCGACGTCCCGACGCTCCTCGACCCGCTGGTACGCCACCGGCTCGGCGGTGGTGACCGTACGGCGGCGACCGCGCATCAGCAGGACCATGACGAGGCCGAGGACACCGGCGGCCATCAGGATCCAGCCGACGACGTCGAGATCGACACCGCCGACGCTCGCGTTCACCGCGAAGGTGAGGATCGCGCCGACGGCGAGCAGGAAAATGCTCGTTCCGATTCCCATGACAGCTCCTTGGGGGACGGGGGTGTGCTGTCGTGATGCAGTACCCCGTCAATGAGCAGGGCAATCGCCGGGAGGGGACCACGCGGTGGGGTCGGCCGGGCAGGCGATCTTGGAATGGGGTAGAGTTCACCCCGTCGCCGGGGAGACCGGGCGGCACGCGGACGTAGCGCAGCTGGTAGCGCATCACCTTGCCAAGGTGAGGGTCGCGGGTTCGAATCCCGTCGTCCGCTCTCGACCACGGGCGATTGGCGCAGTGGGAGCGCGCTTCCTTGACACGGAAGAGGTCACTGGTTCAAACCCAGTATCGCCCACCAGAGCATCACGAAGGCCCCCGGCTCAGCTGAGCCGGGGGCCTTCGCATGATGTTGCTTCGTCGTGGTGTCGTGTGCGGGTCAGCTGTTCCAGTGCTGGGCGACGAGGTCGGCGGCCTGCTGTTCCCACTGGGCGTAGTGGTCGGGGTAGGCGGAGACCTGGACGCTCTGGGCGGCCTTGGTCAGGGGCATGTCCTGCCAGCCGTCGACCTGCTTGAGGCCCTTGAGGAAGGCCAGGGTGGCGTATTCGGGGTCGGTGATCTGCTCCAC
>NZ_JBMDWU010000618.1:0-7944 GCF_048594385.1 Micromonospora sp.
CCACGCGGCCTCCGCCGCACGCGGCCACGGCCCGTCGCCCGGACCGTCCGCCGCCCGCGCCGCGTCCAGCGCGGTACGGGCACTGTCCGCGTCCGGGTGCACCCGGGTCAGCACCAGTAACTCCACCGCCCGCTCCGGGTCGGCCGGGTCCCGGCCGTACGCCGCCGCCACGTGCAGCACCAGCGCCGACTGCGTCCAGAGCACCACCGCCAGCTCGGCCAACGGCGCGAACAGCCCGGCCACCGCCGCCGTCGCCCCACCCACCCCGGCCCACCTGACGAACCGCCGGGTGGCCAGCCGGGCCAGCCCGTCCGGACCGGCATCCGGGTACGCCTCGCGCAGCCCGCGCGCCCACTCCCGGGCCTGCGGCCCGATCCCCTCGACGGCCGCCAGGGCCAGCAACTCCGGCGCGAACCCCGGATGGGCCAGCAGCCGGGTCCGGATCACCGCCAGATCCAGGCGTCCCGCTGCCGCGCCGTCCGGGCCCGCCGCCGTTACGGCGGGGGCGCTGGTGGCGGCGGTCGGGGTGCCGACGGGGTCCGGGCCCTCAGGTGGACGCTGCGTGGTGGTCGGGGTGTGTTCCGTGGCGGGAACCGTGGTCGGTTCGGGAGTGGTTTCCGTGGCGGGGGTGGTGGTCGGTTCGGGGGTGGGTTCCGCTGGCGTCTTGTTCGAGGGCGCCTTCTTCGGTGGGGTCGCCCGCGTGCGGGGCGCAGACCGGCGGGGGGCCGGGGTGGTCGACGCCGTCGTCGCCTTTCGCGCGGTCCGCTTCCGGGAAGGGGTGCCCGGTTCTGGTGCCGTGCCCTGCGCCGTCGGTTCTGTGCCCGGTGCCGTCGTTGCCGTGTCCTGCGCCGTCGGCGCGGCCGCTGCCGTCGGTGTGTCCGTTTCCATGGGAGCGGCCGTGACTGCCTGCGACGGACCGGCCGTTTCCGGCGGTGTGTCTGATTCCGGGGGAAGGAGTGTTGTTGCTGCCGGGGGGGGTGGTTCCGGTGGTGCGGTCGCGGTGGGGATGGCGGCCTCGTCGGGTGCCAGTTGTCCGGGGGGTGAGTCGGTGGTGCCGGCGACCGCGCCCGTCGCCCGTTTGCGGGGGGTACGCCGCGCGGCCGGCGTCCGCGCGGTGGTGGGCTGTGCTGGTGCTGGTGCTGGTGCTGGTGCGGGTGCTGGTGCTGGTGCGGTGGCGGGCGTCGCCGTGCTGGCGTCGGGTGCCGGTGCGTCGTCCGTGCCGGACGGTGTTGGTGCCGTCGGCGGGTCATCCGACGCGCCGGACGGTGAGGCTGCCGGCCGACCCGCGGCCGGACGGCGAGGTCGGGTGACAGCCGCCGGTGGTGGTACGGGTGACTCGGCGGCAGGGGGTTGGAACAGTACAGCCGGCGCCGCCTTCGTCGGGCGGGTCCGCTTCGGCCGGGGCGTCGCGTCATCGTCGGAGGGCTGCGGCTGCCGGGGCGGTGCGGGCGGCGGCGTGAAGGTCGCCTCCGGCGAGCGGCGACGTGCCCGGTCGCTGGCGGGGCGGCGGGGCGGGTCGCTCGGCGGCTGCTCCTGCATGGAACAGGAGCGTAGCCGCGAACGTGACCTCGCACACGCGGGAATACGCCGCGTGGGGCGATGCGGCGGCGCCCCCGGCGCGGCCCCCACCAGGGATTGCCGCCCGTCGGGATAGTCGCTTTGCCCAGGGTGGGGGCGGACCTGTATCCTCGTCCGCGGTGGTCCGCAGGGTCACCGAGGAGACTTCGCCTAGTCTGGTCTATGGCGCCGCACTGCTAATGCGGTTGGGGTCTTAAAGCCCCTCCCGGGTTCGAATCCCGGAGTCTCCGCGCAAAACCGGTTGTGTAGACTGGTCGAGCACCGGGCGCCCGTAGCTCAATGGATAGAGCATCTGACTACGGATCAGAAGGTTAGGGGTTCGAGTCCCTTCGGGCGCACAAGATCATAAAGGGTCTGACCTGCCGATACGGCGGTCAGACCCTTTCTGCTGTCTGGCCTGTGTGGACGGTGGGTGTCACGTGGGTGCGATGTGTGCAGCCCCGGAAGCGGCCTTCTCGTGGGTTCGCTGGGACGTGACCTGCGGCTTTGCGGCCTGCTCGCGCTTCGGCCGGTTTGGAGCACCTGTTTTCGGTTTCGTCGGCGCCGTGTGCCGGCTTTGGGGCTGCGGTGGGGGCGGTTCTTGCGGGCGCTGGCTTTGATCTTCCGGCGGGTGCGGCGGGCGGCGTCGAGGACCAGTTGGGCGGTGGCGTCGGCGCAGCGGCGGTGGGTCTGCGGCAGGACGCTGGTGTAGGTGTCGGCCGTGATCACGATGCTGGAGTGCCCGAGGAGGTCCTGCAGGGTCTTCCGGTCGGCGCCGGCCTCGTGGGCGAGCGACGCGGCGCCGTGATGTCCGGGCGTGGCCCAGTCTCCGCGGCGGTGCTGCTCGTGAGCCAGGTCCGGCGGCTGATCCGGGGCGACGCGCCGTTACGGTCAAAGATTGCCGCGGCTTTCCTGCTCGCGTTCGATGGCCTCGAACAGGGCCTTGAAGTTGCCCTTCCCGAAGCCTGCCGAGCCGTGCCGCTCGATCAGCTCGAAGAACACCGTCGGGCGGTCCTGGACCGGCTTGGTGAAGATCTGCAGCAGGTAGCCGTCCTCGTCCCGGTCGACCAGGATCCGGCGCCGGCGCAGATCCTCGATCGGAACCCGGACGTCGCCGACGCGCGCGCGAAGCTCCGCGTCGTAGTACGAGTCGGGGGTGTCGAGAAACTCGACGCCGGCCGCCGTCATCGCGTCGACGCTCGCGACGATGTCGGGCGTCACCAGCGCCACGTGCTGGACCCCGGGCCCGCCGTAGAACTGCAGGTACTCGTCGATCTGCGAGCGCTCGCGGGACACGGCCGGCTCGTTGAGCGGGAACTTCACCCGGCGCGTACCGTCGGCGACGACCTTGCTCATCAGCGCCGAGTACTCGGTGGCGATGTCGTCGGCGACGAACTCGGCCATGTTGGTGAAGCCCATGACGCAGCGGTACAACTCGACCCACTCGTCCATCGCGCCGAGCTCCACGTTGCCGACCACGTGGTCGACGGCCAGGAAGAACTCGCCGGCGGCCGGTGCCTTCGGCGGCGCGCACGCGACGAAGCCCGGCAGGAACGGTCCGGTGTACCGGGAACGGTCGATCAAGGTGTGTCGGGTGTCGCCGTATGCGGCGATCGTGGCCGTGCGCACCGTACCGTGCTCGTCGGTGAGGTCGTGTGGCTCGGCGATCGCCGTGGCACCCCGTTGCGTGGCGTACCAGAAGGCGGTGTCCACGTCCGTCACCTCGATCGCGACGTCCTGGATGCCGTCGCCGTGCTTCGCTTGGTGAGCCGCCCCGTCTGCCTCGGCGTGCACCGCGCCGGCGAGGACGAACCGGGCCGTTCCGCTGACCATCACGTATTCGGCGTAGTCACGGTACCCCTGATGCGGGCCGCGCATCGCGACGCAAGTCATGCCGAACGCGGTGCGGTAGTAGTGGGCCGCCTGTACCGCGTTGCCGACGACGAACCGGAGGTGGTCGAGGCCCTCGACCGGGAAGGGATCGTCAGCGGCGCGCTCGACGACGCCGATGAGGTCGGCGACCGTACGATCGGCGGCGGCGACCGCCGGCGTGGCTTCCGGCTTTGTTGCGGCCGGGGCCTCCAGCGTTGTCGCGGCTGGCGGGGCCTGCGTCACCGTCACGGCCGTCGCGGCCTCCGGCGCTCCCGAGGCATGAGCCTGGGCTCGGGCTCGGCTCGCGAGCCACAGGCGGTGGCCGAACAGTGCCGCGTAAGCGGCCAGGACGACGCTCAGCACGGCGATCGACGTGCCGCCGGCCCCGCGCCGGGCGGCGTCGAGGACCATGCCCAGCATCGCCGCCGCGACGATGAGCGACACGTGGTTGGACGCCCAGAACACGACCGGCGTCATCCGGCGCGGGTCGAGATCGCGCATGGCGCCGCCGCGCAGCTGCACGGCGAGCCACCAGGACAGCGGCGCGGTCACCGTCATCAGCGCCCAGACCAGCCACGGAACCCAGCCGGCCAGCGCGAAGGCGGTCAGGGCCAGGTAAGCGACGGGCTGCGCGCCGACGATCACGGTCACCGCGCGGCGGTAGCCGAGGATCACCGGCAAGGTGCGCTTGCCGACCAGTTCGTCGGACTGCCGGTCGCCGAGGTTCATCACCATCATCCGGGCCGCCTGCAGCAGCGCGGTCGGGGCCAGCACGGCCAGCAGGAGCGTTGGTACCCGCCCGGTCTGCAGCACCACCGCAACCGCGGGCCACAGGCCGTTGAGGATCGCAGCGACCGTGAACTCCCCCGCCGCGCGGTAGTTAAGCCGCAGTGGCGGCGCCGTGTAGAACCAGGCCAGCACGACGGCACCGGTCGCGAGCAGTCGCGTGGGCCAGGTCGGCATGACCGCCACCATCACGATCGACGCGCTCAGCAGCACGAACGCGGTGCCGAGCGCCACCAGCGGTGGCACGAGCCCGTCGACCAAGGCTCGGCTGCCGCCGGTCCAAGGCGTGAAGTAGACGTTCGCCCGGTCGGCCTCTAGGTCGAAGTACTCGTTGCAGTAGTGGGTGGTGACGTGGACGGTCCAGGCGAACACCTGGGCGAGCAAGTACCACTTCACGTCTATCGCATGCCCCTGGTGCACCGCCACGGCCACCCCGAGGCCGACCGGCAGGACGTTGTACAGCAGGAAGCGCAGGCGGGCCAGGCGCACGAAGCCGCGCACGTTGACGCGCGGAGCGATAAATCCGGTCGATGCGGTGGTCAGGCGGTTTCCCGGTGCAACACTCATCGGGACCATCTCTTCGTAGGCGGACGGTTGTCTGGACCGTACGCCACCGTCGAGGGCCAGCACTATCGGCGACATCAATGTTTTACATTTAGCATTATCGGGATGATTGCGTTAATCCAAATGACGCTGATTAATTTGTTGACCTGCGACGCGGCTCTGCCGGTCGTGTGCCGACGTCCTACCGGCTGGCCGGGATCCCCAGGGCGATTGCGTAGTCGGGTAGCAGTGCCTTGAGCTGGGAGCCTCCGAGGTCGGTGGCGTCTGCGAAGGACTGCGCACCGCCGGCACGCCGAGCACCCCGCCAGGCGGGCGTCGACGAGGGCCGGCAATGGCCAGTTCGGAGGTCATCCGACCAGTCGGTCATCGCCGCACCGTCATCGGCGCCCCGGGCGGAGTGGCCGTCGCCGACCGGCCCGGAACAGGGCGGGCCGGCGACGGCGGCCGATCAGAAGTCGCTGTCGGTGTCGTTCCGGCCCCCGCTGGGGATGTCGTCGATGGTCTTCGACGAACCCCCGACGTCCCGCCTCGGCAGGCCGCCCAGCATTCGGGCGAGCTGCTCGTCGGCCAGTTCCACGCCGCCTGCCGGAATCGTGTCGATCCGTACGGTCTTGCGCCTCATGTCGTACCCCTGTTCACCCTGAGGGAGCGCCCGGCTGCTCGGCCGGACGAACGCCAGTGTGTGGCCGCCGGGAACCGCCTGGGACCAGGGATCTCCCTGGTTCGGGACCCCAGTCTTGGCTGGCCGGGTGTCCACCGGACGCGCGGCCGGGCCGGCGCTGGAGCGATCGTCGCCGGGGTCCGACTCACGACGGGGGTCGAGCCGAGGTGTAGGCCGGCAGCGGCAGGGGCTCGTCGCGCAGGAACGCGCGGAGCAGCGCGTCGTACGCCTCCCGCTGGCCGGAGGTGATGTCGTGTCCCGTGTGCGGCAGGTAGACCAGGGTCGCCTGCGGCAACGTGCGCCGGTATTCGTACGTTTCCTCCCACGGGACGAAGTCGCACTCGCCGCGCATGATCAGCGCCGGCACCCGGGCCTGCCGGAGCGCGGGCCGCGGATCGGGGATGCGGGCGAAGTCCTTGACCGTCAGTTGGTTGACGTAGAAGCCCTGGTGGTTGTCGTGCACCTCGGCGGGTGCCGAACCGGGGCAGCGGGCGGTGTCCTTGCCGAGCACGGCGACGGCGTGCATCAGCGCGTCCGCCTCGTCGTCGCCGACGAGCGCGTGCGCCGCGTTCGGGTTGACGCCCTGCAGGACCGCCTGGGCGACGACCCGGGGCGAGGCGAACAGGTCGTCGCGCTGCCGACGCTGCTCGGCGGTCATCCGGGCCCAGGGGTCGCCGCCTCCGCCGTCCGGGTAGGCGCCCGCCCAGATCGGTCCGGGCGAGGTGAACACGACCCGGGCGACGTGCTGCGGGTGGGCCGCGAGATACTGCGCCGCGAGCGACCCGCCCCACGACTGCCCGACGAGAACGACGCGCTCGGCGCGCAGCTCGACACGGATCGCGTCGAGGTCGGCGACCTGCCGGGCGACGGTGTAGCCGGTGACGTCGGCGAGCCGGGTGGACCGGCCGGCGCCGAGCTGGTCGTAGGCGTAGACCTCGAAGCCGTCGGCAGCGAGCAGGGCACCGACGGCGGACACCCCCTCCCCCGGGGTGCCGGGGCCGCCGTGCAGGAAGAGCACGGGCGTCGGGCGGGGCGTGCCGGAGGCGGCGGCGTGGACGTACGCGATCCGTGATCCGGTGGGCAGGTCCCAGAACCGGACGCCGGCGGGCGGGGGCGGGGCGGCCGGGTGCGGGCCGGGCCGGAACACGGTCACGGCGGCGAGCCCGGCGACGGCGACGGTGACGGCGGCGGCCAGCGCCGTCGCGGCGCGGCTCCGGCGTCGTACGCCGAGCAGCGCGAACGCGGGCCGGGAGAGGAGCTGGGCGACGGTGCCCAGCAACACGAGCCCCACCGCGCACAGCAGCGGTATCCAGGCGGTGACGAGCGCGGTGGCGACGAAGCCCGCGCCGCCCACGGTCACGGCGGTGGCCACGGCGACCGGCAGCAGCAGGACGCCGATGCTCCGGCGAACAAGGGAACGAACCATGAAGATCATGCTGGCCGGCGCCTGGCGCAGGCGCGTCGTGCCACAGGACGGCTTCCGCGCCCCCCACCCCCGTCTCGCGGCGGGGTCCCGACCGGCCGGGCGGCCCGTACCATCGGGGTATGCGACGCTGGGCCCCTGACCTGGGCGACACCTGGGCTCCCGGCGCCGTGGCGGTGTCGCAGGCGCTGTGGTGGCTCGCCGCCCGGCCGGACCCGCGGCTGGCGCCCGGCGTCTGCGCCGTCGCCGTCGTCGCCGTGGTCGCGCTGCTCTACCGCCAGCGGGTGCCCGGCCCGGCGCTGGCCGGTGCCGCCCTGGCCACCGCGCTGGCCGCCCCCGTCGTCGGGGCCGCCCCGGCCGGCCCGGCCGCGGTGCTGCTGACGGCGTACGCGCTGGTGGTGCACCGCACGGCGGCGGTCTCGGCGGCCGGCGTCGCGGCCGTGGTGGCTGGGTTCGCCGTGACGGCGGCGGCCTCCGGCGCGTCGGCGCGGGCCACCGTCGCGACCGCGCGCGTGCTCGGGGCCGTGGCCGCCGGGGTGTGGGCGGTCGGGCGGTTCCGCCGTCGGGTCCGCGCCGACCGGGCCTCGGCCGAGACCTTCCGGGCGGCCGTGGACGGTTTCGCGCCGCTCGCGGTCGCGCAGGAACGCCGGCGGCTCTCGACCGAGCTGCACGACGTGGCCGGTCACCGGCTGACCGCGATCCTCGTGTCCGCCGGTGCGGCGCTGCGCCTCGCCGACCCGGTGCTGCGGGAGCGGGCGATCGAACACGCGATCGGCGCCGGGCAGGCGGCGGTCGACGACCTGGACCGGGTGGTGGCGTCGGCGGGGCGGGACGACGAGGTCGGCATCGAGGCGGTCGACCAGCTGGTGGCGGGCCACCCGTGGGTGCACTACGAGCGCACCGCGCGGGTCGTCCCGCCGGCGGTCGCGGCCCTGGCGCACCTGATCGTCCGCGAGGCGCTGACCAACCTCATGCGGTACGCGCAGGGCGCGGCGGCGACGGTGCGGATCACCGCCGAACCCGGCGGGTGCACCGTGACGGTGCTCGACGGGGGTGGCAGCCGCGCGGCCGGCGACGTGGG
>NZ_JBMDWU010000619.1:0-26087 GCF_048594385.1 Micromonospora sp.
ACCCGGGCGGCGGCCCGGGCCGGCCCGCCGCCGGCCGGACCGTCCGTCCGTGCGCGGTCCGGTGCGGCGGCGTCGGGCCGGTCGGTCACCGTCACCATCGGCCGGTCGCGTCCCACGCGGCGGCGAACGCCGCGCCGTCGACCGCGTCGAGCACCACCGGCCCGGCCGCCGCCGGCGTCGGCCCGGCCGCCCCCAACACCCCCACCAGCACCGACGGGTACGCCCCGCGTAGTGCGCCCACCCGTCCGACGTCGTCGCGGCCACCGGGGCCGGTGAGGAAGACCAGCGTGTCGCCCGGCCGGTCGGCGCGCAGCCGGGTCAGGGTGGCGTCCAGCGCCGCACCGTCGCGGTCACCGGCCGTCGTCGCGTCGTCGGGCCGCCGGCCCGGGGGGTCGGTCAGGGTCACCGCGGCGAGCCGGTCCAGCGGCGGGTCGGCCGTCGCGTCGTCGGCCGGGCAGACCAGCAGCAGCACCACCGGCAGGTCCTGCCGGAACGCGGCCACCACCAGCGACGCCGCCGCCTCGCAGGCCGCCTCGAACGACGCGGCCACCCCGGCGGACCGGTCGGGGTGGGCGGCGGCCCGGTTGTCCAGCAGCACCACGATCCGGGGCAGGCTGGTGTCCACGTTCTCCCGCACCATCAGCTCACCCACCCGGGCGCTGGTGCGCCAGTGCACCCGGCGCAGTTCGTCGCCGACCACGTACTCCCGTAGCGCGTCGAAGGTGATCGACCCGTGCGGCACCCCGTCGGTCCGCCCGTCGAGGCTGCGTCCCGCCCCGGTCGGCACCGCCGTCAACGGGTGCACCCGGGGATGCACCCGGACCACCGCCGTCGGCCCGTAGGCGCGGGTCGCGGCGTACAGGCCCAGCGGGTCGCGGCGGGTCACCCGCAGCGGCCCCACCGGCAGTACCCCGCGTCGACGGGTCGGCACGTCGTAGGAGAGGCCGGTGTCCCGGCCGGGACGCAGCCGCACCACCGGCACCGGCACCGGCCGGCCCGCGCACCGGTCCTCGGCCAGCAGGCTGCCCACCCGCAGCCGCCCAGCGTTGCGGACGGTCAGCGCCATCCGGGCCGGCTCGCCCACCGCCACCCGGTCCGGGTCGGCGGTGCGGGACACCACCAGCCGGGGCGTGCGGGCCGCCACCAGCACCGCCTGCCCGACCGCCACCGCGCCCGCCGCCCCCAGCACGGCAAGCTCCGGGTACGCGAACCGCAACCCCGCGCCGAGCAACGCGGTCGCGGCGACGAGCAGCCCGGTACCCCGGGCGGTGAGCCCCACGCCCGGCCCGCTCAGCCGTGCGTCGGGGTCGACTGGCCCGACGGCAGCGGCACCGGCACCGACGCCACCGCCTGCCGCAGCACGTCGGCGGCGGTCACCCCGCGCACCTGCGCGTCGGCGGTGAGCAGCAGCCGGTGGGCGAAGACCGGTTCGACGAGCGCCTTCAGGTCCTCCGGCATGATCCAACCCCGACCGTCGATCAACGCGTACGCGCACGCCGCCCGGGTCAACGCGATCACCCCACGGGGGCTGACCCCCACCCGGACCTGCGGATGCGCCCGGGTGGCCGTGGCCAGCCGGACGGCGTACCCGTAGAGGGGTTCGGCGATGTGCACCCGGCGGGCCATCCGGACCATCTCCCCGACGGTGGCCGTGTCGGTGACCGGTTGCAGCGAGTCGGGGGAGCGGACCGTCGCCCCGCGCAGCACCTCCACCTCGACCGCCTCGTCCGGGTACCCCACCGACAGCTTCACCAGGAACCGGTCCAGCTGCGCCTCGGGCAGCCGGTACGTGCCGTCCATCTCCACCGGGTTCTGCGTGGCGACCACCAGGAACGGCTGCGGCACCGGGTGCCGGACCCCGTCCACCGTGACCGTCCGCTCCTCCATCACCTCCAGCAGCGCCGACTGGGTCTTCGGGGAGGCCCGGTTGATCTCGTCGGCGATGACGATGTTGGCGAACACCGGCCCCGGATGGAACTCGAAGCCCCGGCTGGCCTGGTTGAAGATCGTCACCCCGGAGACGTCCGAGGGAAGCAGGTCCGGGGTGAACTGGATCCGCCGCCACTGGCCCTGCACGGTCGCCGCCACCGCCCGTGCCAGGGTGGTCTTACCCACCCCCGGCACGTCCTCCAGCAGCACGTGCCCCTGGGCGAACAGGGCGGTCAACGCCAACCGCACCACCTCCGGCTTGCCCAGCACGACCGCGTTGACGTTCCCGGCCAGCCGGGCGGCCAGGGCGGCGAAACCCTGGACCTCCGACTGGCTCAGCGGTGCGGGGGTGTCGTTCACGACGGCGGGATGCTCCTCGGCTACGGCGGCGCTGGTCAGCAGGTGGGCAGCACGGCGATGTCGTCACCGCCGGCCAGGTTGAGCCAGGCCCAGGGGATGTAGTTGCGTCCCTCGTAGTCGACCCGGACCCACCAGGTGGACTGCTTCTGGTCGTTGTAGATCCAGGAGTCGACGTTCTCGCCCTGCCGCCGACAGTACGCCCGCAGCCGGGTGCCCGGCTTCGCCCAACCGACCTGTTTGTCGTTGTCCTGCCGGGGCACCGAGAAGACCTCGTTGCCGTTGCGACCGTCCACATCGCGGTCGCAGTAGGTGCGCTGGTCGCCGTCCGGCCCGTTGACGCAGGTCGCCACCCCGTACAACGGATCGGTGCCCTGCGCCCGGGTGGCGGTGCCCCGACCGGCGGCGTTGACGGCCGTCACCGTCACCGTGTAGGCGGTGCCCGGGGTCAGACCGGTCACCCGCAGGCTGGCGCAGCTACCCGTGGCGCTCTTCCCGCCGGTGGCGGCGGTGCAGATCGACTCCCCACCCCCAGCGTCCACGGTGAACGTCACCGTCACCGACGTCGCGTCCGCCGACGACCCGGTCAGCGTCACCCGGGGCGCGGCCACCGTCCGGGCGGTGACGCTCGCCTCCGGCCCCGACCCGGCCTCGTTGACCGCCCGCACCCGCACCAGCACGTTCTGCCCGTCGCCCAGCCCGGTGACCGTCGTCGCGGTGCCGGTCACCTCGCTGGTCCGCCCGCCCACGTCCACCTGGTAGCGGCTCACCGGGCGGCCGTTCGCCGCCGCCGCCGACCACTGCACCGCGACCGTGCCCGCCCGGTCGGCCACCGTCGCCGCCCGCAGGCCCGCCGGCTGCCCCGGAGCGGCGAACGGCACCACCGGCTCACTCAGCGGGGAGGCCACCGAGGCGGCCCCCCGGTCGCTGACCGCGATCACCGTGAACGCGTACTGGGTGCCGTAGGTCAACTCACCGGCCGGCACCACCAGTTCGGTGCGACGCGACTCGCCGACCGGGGCGTTCGCCCCGGCCGAGGTGGCGGTCACCGCGTACCGGGCGATCCGGTTGCCCTGCCCGTCGGCCGCCGGCCAGCGTACCAGCACCGTGCCGTCGGGGCGGGCCTGCGCACTGACCCCGTCAGGTGGGGCCGGCACCGCCGAGGTCGGGGTCACCGGGTTGCTGCGCCGCGCCGGACCGTCGCCCCTGCCGTTCACCGCGTACACCGTGAACGTGTACGTCGACCCGTTGGTCAGCCCGGTGACCTCCAGCGACCGCTGGTTCGCCCCCACCTCGTGCCGACTCCCCGCGCCCTGCACCACGTACCGCAGCACTGCCGAGCCGTTCGCGGCGGCCGGCCGCCAGGCGATCCGGGCCCGCGCGTCCCCGGCGGTGGCGGTGACCTGACCCGGTGCGCCGGGCTTACCCACCCGGGGCTTCGGCGGCGGAGGCGGCGGGGGCGGGTCCGGCGGCGGGTCCCCGCCCAACACGTCGTTGGCGTACTTGTCGACGGTGCGTACCCGGTGCGCGTCGTCGACCACCCGGGCGGTGGCCGAACCCGGGGCGTTGATGAACAGGTGGTTCTCCCGCACCTCCAGCTCCAGCGGGCCGGTCGTCCGGCCCGGCCGGATCGTCTCCACCAACTGCCCGGCCCCGTCGAACGCGTAGATCGTGCCGGTGACCCCGTCGGCGCAGTAGAACCGGCCGGCCCAGGCCACGGCCGGCCCCACCCGGTCACCGCTGCCCGGCACGACGAACCGGGTGACCACCCGGCCGTCGTCGACGGCGAGCACCCGCCGTTCCCCGCCGATCGTCACCGGCACCACCGGGCCGCTGGTCCGCGCCGGCACCGCGCCACCCGCGGCGGCCTCCAGCACCGCACGCCGGGTCTGTCCGCCCCGGACCGTCACCAGCGTGCCCGTGGTGCGGTCCAGCACCGCCACCCCGTCGTCCAGGGTGGACAGCGTCAACTCGTGACTCGGCTCGGCCACCGGATGCGTCTGCACCCGTCGGGGACCCCCGACGTCGGCCGACGCCGGCCCGGACGGCAGCGCGGCGGCGGTGACCGCCGCGACGGTGCCCTCCGACGGCACCGCTATCCACAACCGGCCCCGACCGTCGAACGCGCCGGCGGTGATGCCCGGCGGGAACAGCACCGGGTCACCCACCGGCACCAGCGAACGGGGATCGAGCTGACGCACCACGCCGCGCACCGCGTCCACCACGAAGGCGGCGTCGTCGTGCAGCACCACGTTGACCCCGAGACCGGGCGTGGTGGGGGTGGTCGCGGTGATCTGGAGGGTCGCCAGGTCCAGCGCGCTCACCTGGCCGGTCTCCAGGTCGCGCAGGATGAGCAGCCGGTCGGTCTGGGTGACCTGCACCGGATGCTGCCGGGCCCCGGGAACCTCCTTGCGGGTGTCCACCCTGGCGGTGATCCCGTTCACCCGGGCCAACTCGCCCCGGGTGCTGCTCCACAGCCAACTGCTGGCGTCGAAGCTGGCCAACGCCTCCTCGGCGGCACCCCGACCGAGCAGGGTGAGGCCCAACGCCGCCACCAGCGCGGTCACCGTGCCGACCGTGACCAGCCCACCCCGCAACCGGGACCGTCGGCGGGACGCGCCGTCCCCGGCGCTCGCGGCATCGTCGATGCTGGCCACAGCGGGTCGACCTCCGTCCGGTGGCCTCAGACGGCGTGCCGGGTGCCGGACGCCCTCGCCTGAACCGTGGCACATCATAGGGGTCGATCCGGGACGAGGAAACCCGGACCGTTCCGCCGCGGACACCCAGCGTGCCGGTTCGGCGGGGCGTTCCACCGTCGCGGCGCAGGCCGGAGCCGCCGGTGAGCCGCCCCGCCCGGCCGCCCCTGGCCGGCCGTCGCGCTCAGCTGCTCGGCGACGGCCGGACCCGGTCGGTGCAGACCTGGCCGGAGGTGGCGAACGAGTCCGTCGAGTAGACCGCCAGCACGGTGAAGCAGTAGTCCACCTCGGCGTTCAGCCCGTTGACCGTGAAACTCGTCTGTCCCGGGTCGACGGTCGCCATCACCCCGAGCGCCCGCCCCGTGCGTCCACCCGCGACCATGAACGGCACCGAACCGCCGCTCGGGTCGGACCAGGTGACCGTGATGGTGGCCTCGTCGTCCCGCAACTTCAGGTCGGCCGGGGGCGGACCGGCCGTCTGCCGGGGGGCGGTGCCGGTCGACCGCTGCGGCCCGTCCGCGTCCCGACCCAGGGTCAGCGCCCCGGCCGTGCCCCCGGCGACCAGCACCAGGATCACCCCCGCCACCACGGCCACCGTCCGGCCCCGTCGGCGCGCACGCCCGTCCTGCACCGGGTACGACGGCGCAAGCTCCGGATACCCCGCCCCCTCCACCACCGGCGGTACGCCCCGATCGGTGCCACGCTCCCCGTCCCCTGGGCCGGCTGCCCCGGGGACCGGTCCGGGCCCCACCGCTGCCTGTGGCGCGGACTCCGTGGTCGCCCGCAGCGCGGGCTCGTGGGCGGCGGTGGGTGCCCTGAACTCGTGCGTCCTGTCGGGTGCCGGCGCCGGTGCCGGTGATCCGAAGCCCGGTCCCGGTGCCGGCGGGTGCCCCGCATCCGGCGGTGACCCGGGGGCCCGCCCCGGATCCGAGGGCCATCCCGGGGTCCGGCCCGCCGTCGGTGGCCCTCCGGAGTCCTGCTCCACCACCGGCGGTGATCCGGCGGTCAGTCCCGGGTACGGCGGCGGGCCGGTGGTCTGTTCGTTAGCTACCGGCGGTTCGGTCATCGGTACCAGCGGCATGATGATCGACCGACCCGGTGCGACGTCGTCCCACGTCGGGTCGTCGGCGGGAGCCTCGTCGTCCCCGCCCGCGTCGCCGACCGTCCCCGTGGGGCCGACGGTCCACGCCGGGACGGGCGGGTTCCCGGGGTCCCCGCCAGGTGGGGCGTCGAGCGGTGCGGTGGTCACCGCCGGATACCCGGTCCGCCGGTCGGCATCTCCGGAGGCTGCGGGCGCCGGTGGCGGGACGGCTGTCTGCCCTGTCGTCGGTGCTGCTGCCGCCGGGATCGTCGTAGCCGCCGGCTGTGCGGCTGCCGACGGGGCGCTCGGAGGCAGCTCCGGCGGGACGGCGGACGACGGGGGCGCCGCCGGTGCCGCCTGCGGTGGTGCGGGGTACGCCTGCGCCGCTGCGGAGGCCGTCGGGCGATCGGCGGGTGCGGCCAGGGCGGGCGGCGGAGCGGATTCGAAGGTGGACGCGGCCGTGGAGGCGGGACCAGCGGTGTGCCCGGACGCTGGGGCGGGAACCGGCTCGGCCGTACCGCCAGGTGCCGTGGTGGGTGCCGGGTCGGCGGCGGTATCGCCGGACGTCGCCCCGGGTACCGCGTCGGCCGGGTCGGCGGCGGACGCTGCGGGTGCCGTGCCGCCGGATGCGGTAGCCGCCGGGGTTCGGGCGGGGTCCGGGTGCTGGTCCTCCAGCAGGGGGCCGATCTGCTGGACCCGTACCGTCGGCCGGTCCCAGCCCGGTGCGGGTGGGGTCGCAGCCGGGCCCGGCGCGGGCGGGACTGCGGGGATCGCCGCCGAACCGGGCGCGGCCGGTGGGGCGGGAGTCGGCGCGTCGGCGGGTGCCGTGGCCGGTGCGGCACCGTCACCGGTCGGGGCGGGCGGGGCGGCGGTGGGGAGGGGGTGTACCGGACCGGCCTCACCCGGCGCGGGCGCAAGGGCGGTCGGCTGCCCGTGCCGGATGGGCGCGCCGTCCGCTGGCCCGCTCGGCTGGCCGGGGCCGGCGGGCGGCACGGTGGGGATCGGCACCGGACGCCCGTGCTGGGCCGGCGGACCGGACGGCACCCCGGCCGACGGTGCGGGGTGCGGTGCGGCCGGGGGAGCAGCCGACCGGCCGGGTGCTCCCGGCGGGACGGCATCGTCCGCCGGGACCGGCGGGACAGCGGAGGGCTGCTGGAGGTGGGGCGGTGCCCAGGGCGAGGTGGGTGGTGCGCCACCGGAGACCGGAGCGGGTGACGCCGGGTGCAGCTGCGCCGGGGCGGCATCCGGTGCCGGTGCAGCGGCGGGCGGTGGGCCCGGCGATGACGCCGGCGGCCCGGAGCGCGGTGCGGTGGAGGCCGGACGGGGCCGGGGCGCGCCGGGCCGGTGGGTGGGCTGGACGCCGTACATCTGCCGGGGCAGTGGCACCCGGGGCTCGGTGTCCGCAGCCGGGCCGGCCGGTGCGGGGCGGGCCGGTGCGGGGCCCGGTCGTGGTGCCGACGGGCGAACCGGCTGGCCCGGAGGGGGCGCATGGGCGGCCGGCACCGGTGGGCCGGGTGCGGCGGGGGCGGGAGGCGCGGAGACAGGGTGGGGCGACGGCGGGCCCGACCCGGGTCGGGGCGTCGGAAGGGGTCGGTGCCCCCGGTGGGGCGCCGTCGGGGCGTGGTCGGGCGGGGTCTGCGGGGGAGTCGGCAACGGGGGCGCAGGCGCGGCACCGGGGGACGGCGACGGTGGCTGGCCGTCGGGGATTCCGAGGTACTGACGGGCGGCGCGTACGGCGGGATGCTGCTCGCCGAGCGCGGCGGGCCCGGCGGTGGCCACCCGGGTGTAGTTGCGGCGGGCCTCGTGCCGGTTGCCCAGTTCCTCGGCGACCCCGGCCAGGTCGAAGGCCAGGGCCAGCATCAACGGGTCGGCCGGGTTCCACCGCCGCTCGCCGGCCGCGTACGCCTCCTCCAGCACCCGCCGGGCGGCGGCCGGATCGTCGGCCTCCCGGTGCAGCCTCGCGAGCAGGTGCGCGGTGCCCATGATCTCCGGGTGGTCCTCACCGTACGCGGGACGGGCCGAGGCGATCGTGTCGGTGAGCAGCCGGCGGGCCGCCGACAGATCACCGGCGGAACGCAGGGCGAGAGCCCGATGCTGGACTGCGGCGAGGGGTGAGGGTACGGACACGCAAGCAATGCTGCCGCCTGAGCGGGTCCGGACGCTACCCGCCCGCTCCAGCCGCGTCCTGACCTGCGATGATCCGGCTCCCGCCGGTAGGGCGGGCGGCGATGTGCATGATCCATACGGGCCGTGTACAGTAATGCCCCGTGCGGCCCACCAGGGCGGCTGACCGGGGGTGAGAGCCACCGCAGCCGACACGGTAGGCTGGACGGGCAGGTCCGGGTGGCGGAATGGCAGACGCGCTAGCTTGAGGTGCTAGTGCCCGTATAGGGCGTGGGGGTTCAAGTCCCCCCTCGGACACGTACAGTTACCCCACAGTAATCAGCGTCAGGCTTAGCCTCGACGCTGATTTTGTTTTGCCCGGGGTTGTCGGTGAGGGCGAGGCCTAGCTTCCGGTAGGCGGTGCTCTTGTCACTGCTCTAGGTGCCCCGCAGGGTGTTGCGGATGTCGTCGGAGCTGCCGACAAGGTGTCGGATGTCGTCCTCGGTGAGGCGACGGGGAATGGGTACTCGGGCTGCCGTTGCTGTGTCGCGTTGGGCGAGGGTGGCGACGCGCGGGTAGACGGCCGGAGATGTTCGTCCGGCAGGTGTCGATGACCGAGGGACAGTTGTCGCAGAAGATCACCCGGAGCGCGAAAGACCCGGTGAAGTTGCGGCGGGTGATCGTGGTACTGATGTTCACCCAGGGACAACCGGCACCGGAATCGCGCCCCTGACGCGCTGGAGCCAAATGGAGCGGGGGTACCGAGGCGAAGAGGATCCCGACCCTGGACCCCCTGGGGTAGCCCGGACGAGACTGGGGATCGGCCTGGATACCATCCATTCATGGTAATGCCGGAGCGACAACAGCAGTCGATCTCACCGGCGCTGCGCCATGTACAGGACATCAGTGCCGTGGCTTTCGCCGAAAGCGACGTTATCGCGGCGCGTGACGGCACCACGCCGGTTCGGCTCAGTGGCGGTGCCTACGTAACCCGGGCGGTCGAGGGAAGGCTCCTCGAACGGCTGACCACACCCTCGATCACGGCGCTGGTGGGCGAGGCCGGTTACGGCAAAACCGCGCTGCTGAGCCAAATACACCGGCGGCTCACCGAGATCGGCCGGCTTCCCCTGCTGATCCCGGCAACCGCGCTTCTCGCCGAGGACGACACCGGCGCGGGTCTGACGACAGAAATCCTCGACGACGCCATACGCGACGCGGTACGCGCGCAGCTATCGGTCGTGCTGCTTGTCGACACCCTGGATCTGCTTCTGCAGCATCAGGGCACCCGGGGTCGGGTAAACGCGCTGCTCGGACTGGCTGCTCGACACAGCATACCGGCACTGGTGACAAGCCGACCCGTCGAGGCTCGCCAGCTGGAGGTCGACTACGGCGACAAGGAAGATGATCGTGGTCCGGAGAATTCGATATCGGGCGTCCGACTCGGACCCTTCGACCGGACCGAACAGCCCGCCGCGATTGAGGCCTACGCCCGAGCATTCTACGACGAAGAACGCGTTCCGGAGGTGGTTGCCTCGGTCAGCGACGCGTCCCTACGTGGCCTGCCCCTGCGCGAGGTGTGCCGGATTCCGCTGGCGCTGCGACTCATGTTCGAGTTGTACGCACCGGACGAGGTGCCACCTAACGACATCGACACAATCACCCTGTACGAACGGTACTGGTGGCGTCGGATCGAGGAGGATCACCGGGGTGCATCCGTACACGGCGACCAGCACGATCTGAGTCTGGAGGCAGAGGCCGTCGCTCTGGCCCTGCTGACTGCGGGGGTGGTTGAG
Source organism: Micromonospora sp. (assembly GCF_048594385.1). Classification (NCBI taxonomy): domain Bacteria; kingdom Bacillati; phylum Actinomycetota; class Actinomycetes; order Micromonosporales; family Micromonosporaceae; genus Micromonospora; species Micromonospora sp. Next base: position 9,960 of record NZ_JBMDWU010000619.1, read on the forward strand.
TCGGAGACGACTCGACTGGTCGAGCGCGCACGCCAGCTCACCCAGGTTTCGGGCACCGCAACCGACGCCGCTGTTCAAGCACTGCACGCCCGCGGTGTGCTTCTCATGCCGGCGAACAGCCAGCGGGTGCGCTTCTTCCACCAGACGTTTTTCGAGCACGCCGCCGCGCGCGGCGTCGCCAGTAGAGGAACGGCGCTGCTCACGGCGCTGGCCGCCCAGGTCGTCGCCGACCCGCTCGACCTGTTCTACGGCGAGGTCGCCGCGCAGGTACTGCTCCTGGCCGGCCGTGAGGCTCGGATTTCGACGGTGCTCGTCGAGCATCTCCTGCGCGACTGGCTCCGCACCGACGACACCAATCTGCTCACTCTGACGCTGCGCACGTACGCACGGATGCCGGCACCGGGTCGCTCCCTCCGTGCGGGGGCAGAGGTTGCCCTGCGTCGCGCCCCGATGGACGGGGTCCGTGACTACCTGCGACTCTTGCCGTCGGTCCACCACGTCGGATTCGAGCGGGTCGAGGCCGAACTGGCGCTGCTCTGGCACCGCGCGTATCCGCAGGGCGACGCTCGGGTCGACCAGGCGCTCGCCTTCGACGTGGTCGGGGCGCTGGCCCGGTTCTCTGCCCAGCAGCCCGAGGCGGTGCAGAGATTCCTGACGGATCACGGCTGCCTGGACTGGCTTACCGACCAGCCGCCGGACGAATGGCGCCGTCGGGACAACGTGCACCTCCAGTTGTTGGAGCCGCTGTCGCAGTACGCACCCCGATGGTGCGCGAACCAGCTCATGCGCTGCCTCACCGCCTTCGCCTCGACTCGGAACGTAGAGGGCATGGCGGAGATACTCGAGCTGATGGGACGGCTCGCCGTTATCACTCCCCTTCCGACAGAGGTCGCGACGGAACTGGCCGAGATGGTGTGGACGGTGCAGAACGAGACCAACGCCGAACGACTGGAGTGCGCGTATTCGGTCCTGCGCGCCGGTCAGCTCACCGAGCGCAGCGGGGTGGGCCTGTTGGCGCACACCTGCTCCGCGCTCGGCCCGCGCCGAGGGGCTCCCTCGCGCTGGAGCAAGGCTGGTCGCCGAGCCGAGCTCCGCGCCTGTGCCGAGGCGGCCGGAGCGCTGGACTCTCGTGAGGCCGGTGCCTTTCTCGCCGCCCTGTTGGCCGAACGAGACCCGACGCGCCAGGAGGGCGTCTGTACGGTGCTGGGCCAGGCTTTGGCTGACGAACACCGACCGCCTTCGTCGCTGGCCGAGCACGCGCGCCGACGATGTCGGCAAGAGCTGAGCCGACTGCCTGCTGACCGCCGTGCCGACCGCAGCCGAGCAGCGCCGACGCTCTTCGTCAACGCCTTGCACGGGGCGAATGTCCAAGGCCAGCAACTGCTGGTCGCGCTTCCCGATGAGGTGCCGGAGGAGAACTGGTACCGGCGTGACGCCCTCCTGCCGCTGCTGGTACACGCCGCCCTCGCCGGGCGACCGGACGCCATTCGAGCACTGCGGCGGGTCACCACCGTTGGAGCCGACGGGCTGCAACGCCAGGTGCTGCGAACATCCGTGCTGGCCCGCCTGCAGTACGCCGCCCGGGCTGGATCCCACGCCGCCTTCGGGTACCTGATCTCGGAGGCGGGACGCAGCGGTGACGTCGCCGACGTGTGCGCGGTGCTGCGGCGAACCACGACAGTGACCACCCAACTGCTCGCCGACCATCACGGCGAGCTTCGCCGGCTACGTGCCCGGCTCGTCGTGGCCGGCAACCATGACCAGCGGCGGCAGGGTTTCGTGCTGTGGCGGCTGTTGCTCGAACGCGGCGTCTACCGTGCCCCCGGACCTGCCCTGCTGGTCGACGTCCTGGAGCGGCGACCGAGCGCGTACCTGGTCATCTCGACCCTGGAGTTGCTCCTGGCGTCGATACGATCGGCGGACTGGGCTGGTGTGGACCCGGCGCCTTTCCTCGGCCCACTCCAGACGGTGATCGAGCGGGGTGCGACCCTTCGCAGCAGGGCGACGACGAGCCCCAGCGGGCCACGTGACCTCGGCACCGAGCAGGTGCGTACCCAGGAGATTCTTGCTCGGCGGGCCCTGCTGGCCGCGAATGCGCGGCTGGCCGCTCTGCCTCCCAGCGGGCCGCGCAGGCACTCCTTCGCCCGTCGGGTATTCGCGCTCGTCTGGGATGCCGGGTACCAACTGGATGACAAGTCCGACCGGATGGCGTTCACTGCCTGCTTCGCCGAACTCGGGCATCTGCTGAAGCGGGTCGGCCGCCCCACTTCCAGTCAGCTGGTGCTTGACACCGCCCAGCGGCTCAACAAACTGGCTCCCACCCCGACCCGATGGCGTGAGGAACTTGCCAGCTCGTGGTACAGCGCTATCGCAGACGCCATCGCGGGGATGCCCGCCGGCGAGCGGGAGCACTTCGTGACGCAACTGGTCGAGCACGACGTGGACTTGGCCGCCATCGCGGTACGCGCGTGCATCGACCGCGTCCGCCCGACCCCCCTCTGGCTGCGGGACCTGGAACCCGTCATGCCACAGAAGGTCCGCGAACATTACCAATCTGCCCTCCATCGCCAGGCTCGCGAAGGCAGCCAACGCCCGATCCCCGACCTGTTCGAGTTGGCCCTACGCCCGCCCGATCCGGCGGGCAACGAGATACCGGAGACGTCGATGCCCAACACCCGGACGGTCTTCGTCATCCAGGACCGCGACGTAGAGGCCCGCAAGGCCCTCTACGGATTTCTACGGGCTCTCGACCTGCGGCCGGTCGAATGGGAAGAGAACGTGCACAAGACGGGCAGTGCCGCGCCGTTCCTTGGCGACGTGCTCGCCCGTGCTTTCGAGGACATTCAGGCAGCGATCGTCCTGCTCACGCCGGACGACGTGGCGAGCCTGCACCCCAACCTGCACGGTGCGAACGAACCCGACTACGAAATCAGACCGACCGGGCAGCCGCGCGCGAACGTCATCTTCGAGGCGGGCATGGCGCTGGCCCTGCACCCGCAACGGACGATCATCATCGAGATCGGGCAGCTACGCCCGTTCTCCGACCTTGGGGGCCGCAACGTCATACGGTTCGACGGCTCGGTCGAGAAGTTGAAGAAGATCGCCCAGCGGCTGAAGAACGCCGGCTGCACGATCAACGACACCGGCACGGACTGGCTGGACACCACGAGGTTCACCGGGCTCGATGCGTACACCCGCCGCCCCTGATGGCGCTCCTGGCAGGTGGGGGTGCTACCGGCACCCGGCAGGCTGCTCAGAGGGAATCGAGGAACTCCTGTAGCTCCAGCCGGTCCAACTCGGCGAACTCCCCGGGAGGAACGATGATCGAGAGTTCACGGCTGATCACACGCTGCCGCGACGCAGCGACGAACGACAACAGGATCAGCTTGATCAGGGTCGGCCGTTGCACCGCGTCGACCCGGGCCAGCCCGGCCCCCACCACCGGCATGGCGATCCCGCCACGCTGCCCCCGGCGATGCGCCTCGGCCCACAGCCGGCCGAGGCTGTGCCACAACTCGTCGGGGCCGGACTGCGCCACCAGATCGGGCGACATGGCGCTGTATCCCACGCAGAAGAAGAGCCGCTGCGGGGTGCCGAGGGTGGCAACCGTGCCCACCGGATAGCGCGTCCTCTTGCCGAGCGGCTTCTCCTGACGTGTCAGGACGCCCACCGGAGCAACCCCTGCCAGGGCTGTGTCCAGATCCATGTCGAGCCGAGCGCGGTCGTCGTCGTAGATCCGGGTCAGGAACTGGCCCTGTACGCTGCCACGGTTGATGATGCGGTCGTCTCCGGTGTCAGTGTCGAACGTGTCGGTGAAACCCACCACGAGGTGCGACTGGGTCTGGTCGAACAGATCCCCTGCAATGATCCTGATGGAGCAGTCCGGGTGGGTCAGCCGCCGCCGTACCGGGCTGGGTGGCCACGCCCGCGCGACGCCGTACGCCACCGCGGCGACGACCACGACGAAGGCGACCATGAGCTCCCGCCGGGGATAGATGGAACGGTTCCAGATCGCCTGATAGGTCTGGAGCAGCAGTGCCGCGGAGGCGAACCCGGCGAACGCGTGGGCCGCGACTCGCCGCATTCCTCGCATCGTCAGTAGCCATCGCACGGCCCGATCCTTCCGAACCCGGTCAAGGATTGCCAGGGCGGTCCACTATGGCCTGGTGACCGAAGAGATCGACGGAGTTCTGCAGAAGGCATCGGCCTTCGTGGACAGTCATGATCTGCCGGCCGCCCGCCGTCTGCTCGAGCCGTTGGCAGCTCGGTCGGATCTGCCCCCGACGATCCGTGCCCGGGTGCTGCTCGACTGGGGTTGGGTGCTCAGCGCCGAGCAGCGCTACCGGGAGGCGGCCGTCGCGTACGCCGAGGTGATCAGGCTTGTCGACGTGCCCGAACTGGCTGACCTGCACAGCGAGGCGCTGCTGGAAAGTGGGATCCTCGCCCGCTACCAGGGTCGGCTGGACGACGCCGACGGCCTGCTTGCCAGGGCCGGTGCGCTGGCCGCCTCGCGAGAGGACCACCTGAGGGTAGGGCAGGCCCTCGCGCAGCGGGCGTCGGTGGCACACCTGCGACACCGGTTCGCCGAGGCACGCGAGCATCTGCACGCACTGGAAGAGCTGCTGCCCCGCTGCCCACTCCATCCACGGACCGAGCAGTTACGCGCGGACTGGGCCCACATGGCAGCGGTTTCCGCACGGCTTGCCTACGACTTCGACCGGGCGCGGATTCTGCTGGCCGAGGCGAGCGACCGTTATACCGCACTGGGCCGACGGATCGGGTCGGCCAACATCGAACGCGAACTCGGTGCCGTCCTCGGTCAGCTCGGTGACACGGTGGGGGCGCGACAGGCGTTCGGCCGGGCTTTCACGCTCTACCTGCGGGCGGGTCGACGCCTCGGTGCCGCCCACGCGGCCCGCAGACTCGGCCAGATGCAGCTTCTCACCGCGCGGGAGGATCCCACTGCCGAAACCTACGTCCGTCGCCGGTTCCACCAGGCGCTGCGCCTCGGTGCCGGCGAGCCCGGCAATCGACTCCTCAGTGAGCTGGGCCTGGCGCGCCTCGACCGACTCGTGGGAGATCTCGACGGGGCAGCGGCCCGGCTCGCGGCCCTGCCGTTCGGCGACGCCCCGGACGCACGGCATCTCTCCGAGGCCGCCCTCGAATGGGGGATGGTCGAGCGGGCGCGAGGCGACCGACCCGCTGCGATCGAGATGTTTCGCCAGGCACTGCTCCTACTGGAGATGGGGGGTGATCCCAGCGCGGCGTCCCTGGCGCACTACCAGTTGGCCCACGACCTGATCCTCGACGACCAGGTCACCGAGGCGAAGGAGCACGCGGTCAGGGCGTTCCATCTCAATGAGGAGGCTGGGCGGCGACTGCGTGATCCAGCCGACCGCGAGACGTTCTACCGCGAAAGCAGGCAGGCCTACATACTGGCTATGCACTGCGCCGCCCGCGACGAGGACGGGCCCACCGCGTTCACCGTCGCTACCGCGGCCCGCGCGGAGGCCGTGGCAGCGTTCATCCGAGCCGGAGCCAGGTTCTCCCCGGCGCTGCACGAGCTCGTCGCGGCGATCACCCTGGCCCGACGAGCACCCGACGAGGCCGCCCGCCTGCCCGAGCTGTACCGCCAACTTGACCGGCTCACCACCACCGAACTGCGACGCAGCGTCGTACCGGAGCCGGTCGACCTCGCCGCGACGCGGGCCGCAATGCCGGAAGGTGGGCACGCGCTGCTGGTCGACGTGCTGGAGGACGAGACCACCATCTGCAACCGGATCTGGCTGGCCCCCGACGGCACGACCAGGGTCGACGAGGTGCTGCTGCCGCCAGACGTACGCCGCTGGCTGGACCGCTACCACGCTGCGGAGGAGGGATTCGCAGCCGAGTTCCAGGACGACGCCCTGGCCGCACTGGGTGCGGCGATCATTCCCCCGGGTCTGGCCGCGGCGCTGGAGAGGGGTGAGGAACCGGCTTTGGTGATCTCCACCGGCGGGCTGCTGGGGCCGGTGCCGGTGGCCGCGATCCGGGTCGGCACGCGATACCTGGCGGAGTTGGCGCGCATCGCGGTCGTACCCGCGATCACCCTCTGGACGGCCCTGCGGTCGCGTCCGGTCCGCCGGGGGACGGGCCTGTTGGCGTACCTGGACGAGTCGGTGCCCGCCGTTCGCCGGGAACAGCCCGCCCTGAAGCTCGCGTTTCCGACGGTCACGGTACTCACCCGCGACCAGGTGCGGTCCTCGCTGTCCGACGCGGCAGATCACGCGGCGGTCCTGCTCAGCGTGCACGGCACGGCCACCGGCGGGCTTGGCCAGGCCCTGGAGCTCGGCCACGGTGACGCCCTGACCGCTGCCGACCTGCTCGGGTGCCGCCTACCGGAGGCGGTGCTGATGCCCGCCTGCTGGGCGGGGCGGCTCGAGCAGCGCGCGGCAGCCGAGCCGCTCGGCCTTCCGACTGCGGCACTGCTCGCCGGGGCCCGCTGGGTCCTCGCCGGCACGGTCGACATCCTTACGTCTCGGACCGCCACCCTGCTCGGCGCCTTCTACGCAAAGCTGGCGCAGGCCCGTTCCCCGGTCGATGCGCTGCGCCAGGTGCAGATCGACTACGTGCGTAGCGTCGGCCCCCGGCAGATCCCCCCGCACGCCTGGGCCGGCCTCTCCATTGTGGGTGACGGGTTCGACCGCTGGAGACCGCGCCGCACCCCGCCAGGGGCTGAGCGCCTTGCCGGTGTCCCGAGCCCCGAGCAGCGGTCGTGACTACGATCGGTTCATGGCCGATCACTCCCTCCCGGTCGACGTGCTCGACGACCTCCGCAACGTGCTCGACGACATGGCTGACTGGCAGTTCGATCCCGCAGGCTGGGCCGATATCGACACGCTGCTCGAACGGGTGGCGGCCTCCCTCGCGGCCGGGGCGACCGACGAGTTCCGGGATGCCGTGGCAGACCTGGAGTGGGCCGGCCCCACCAAGGTCAAGAGCGCCGACAGCGGCGCCACCGGCAGACAACCGCCGAAGATCCGCGAGAAGGTGACCCGGCTCAGGGACACACTCGAGAGCCCCAAGCAGCCCGGTCAGGGAAAGCCGAACGGTGAGTCCGGCGGCCGCTGACAGAGAACTGGTGGTTCACCTCTTCGCCCGGGGGGACGGGCCGCACGCTGAGGCTGCCTACGGCGAACTGAGGAAGATCTGGACGCGGTGCCAAGCGGTACTCGGCATGACCGCTCCGCTCAGGCGGTCGGGGCTACCCACCACCCTCCCGGTGACGCTCGGCGACCTACCCAGGGATCTCGGTGGAGGCGAGATGGTCGTGGCCGCATGCCAGCACCCACACATGCTGTATCAGGCGGTGCTGCGCCGGTTTCCCGCAACCGTCAACCTGTCGGCCGTACTTTCCCCTGGCACCTTGTTCGACGGCGCGCCCGGGTGGGGTGAACTCGACCGGTCCTGGCGTTCGATCACGGGGCCATGGTCGGGGCTACTGCTCGGGGCGGCATATCTGTTCCTGGGAAAGGCCGAGGTTTCCGGCTCGGCCGAGCCGAGCCTGGCTGAGGAGGTCGCCGAGGACCTACCGATCACCGGCCCTCACGGTTGGTGGCATGACGGGGTGTTGACCGCAGACGGCCTGGCCTTGTGGGAGCCCCGCCTACACGGGTCCGACGACCGCGCGGAGCGCTGGTTCCTGATTCTCGCCCGACCCGAGCACGACGACCAACTCAGCGACTGGACCTGGTCGAACGGGCTGCCGGTCCTGCCGCCGTTCGGCCACCATCTCCGACATGCCGCCATTGTCCGCCATCAGCTCAGGGTGTGGCAGGAAGCCGGGGGACTGCGCCGAGTCCAGCAGCGATTGGACGCCGCCGGCCCGGATGACCTGACGAAGATCCGCACCGACCTCGCCTACTGGCGGGCAGCCCTGCGCGAGATGCGGCACAGCATGAAGAACGCGGAAGTCGCCATACGCGAGATCCTGGGCCCCGACGCCTCCGGCGCTGCCGGTCCGCTCGCCGACGACCTGGCGCTGACCGGGTGGCTCCGTCGGAGCCTCAGAAACGAACTGACCACATTGGCTATAGCTGACGACCGAGCCCGTGCGCTGACCGAACTCCCACCCTCTCGGCGCTCCGAGCCCACAGGAGAACCTATGCCTATACCCAACCCGCGCGACGTTTTCGTGATCCACGGCCGGGATGAACAGGCCCGCCAGGCCCTCTGGACCTTCCTGCAGGCCATCGACCTGCATCCGCTCGACTGGGAGGAGATCGTGCGGCAGACCGGAGAACCCTCCCCCTACATGGGGGAGGTCCTGCAGCGGGCCTTCCAGACCAACCAGGCCGCCGTCGTCCTGATGACCCCTGACGACGGCGCCATTCTGCACGAGAGCCTGCGCAACAAGGGCGATCTCGTGCACGAGAGCGAACTGACCGGGCAGGCTCGTCCCAACGTCCTCCTGGAGGCCGGCATGGCCCTGGCCCTGCAACGCAACCGGACGGTGATCATCGAGATCGGCAAACTACGCCCGATCTCCGACCTGGCGGGCATAAACACCATCCACTTCGATGGCACGCCGGCCAGCCTGCAGAAGATCGCCCAACGGCTCAGCGCCGCCGGCTGCGCCGTGAACATGATGGGGACGGACTGGCTGGATACCAGTCGCTTCAAGGATCTGTCCGCGTATGATCGGACGTTCTGGACGACCAGGTCAGCTCCGTAGGGTGCTCGTTCCAGTTCGTCAGCGAGCCGGACCACCGCGAGATCCGGCGGTCGCGACGGCCTTAGCCAGGCGGTCAGCACCCGCTGCGCCGATCCGTCAGTCATGGCGGCGTCAGAACCGGCTGTGGCCGCACATGCGGCTACGCTCCGCGCGCTCTCCTATGGCGTTAATCATCAACATGCATTGGGAAATCAGCTTTCGTGGGTGTTCGGGACTTCGGGCGGTGTGCAGAGCCGGAAGTGTGGCGAGGTCGGATGCGGATCCGATCAGGCGCGTCACCGGACTTTGGGTGGTTGGCTGGATGGCTGATCTACTGGCGGGCCAGGCGCTCCAGCAGTTCGTCGAGTAGTCCGCGTTCTCCGGGGGTGAGGTCACCCGGGTCGTCGTCGACCAGCGCACGTAGCGTCAATGCGGCGCTTGCCCGGGTCGCGGGCGCGCCGGCGGACGGTGTGTGCAGGACTCCGGCCAGCGCGGCCTCGCGGACGCGTCCGGACAGCCCGAAGTCCGGCTCCGTCTGGGTGATCAGGGTGAGCGTGATGCCGACGTTGGCGGCGAACACCTGTTCGGCGGCGTCCGCCGCCGGCACCCTGAGCATGCCCTGGGTCGCTGCGGCGGTGAACCGCTCCCGCAACGCGGCGTGCGCGGGAGCGGTGACGGCGCAGGCTTTTCCCGGCTCGGCGCGGCCGTAGAGCAACCCGTAGAACGACGGGTGCTCCAGCCCGAACTGCACGTGCCGGTCCCAGCCCTTGCGTAGGTCGTCCAGCGGGTCGCCCGAGTTCTCGACCGCCGTGTACTGGGTGAAGCCGTGGTTGGCCACGGCGTCGATCAGGCCCTGCTTGCTGCCGAAGTGGTGGTAGAGCGTGGGGGCCTGCACCCCGGCGCGTTCGCACACCGCCCGCGTGGACACCGTGGCGCCGCTCTCCAGCATCTCCGCCGTGGCGAGCAGGAGACGATCCCGTGCGTTAGTCACGCTTGCTATGGTAGCCCATGTAGCGCTACATTGCGCTCTATAGCGAAAGGAGAAGCCCTTGAGAGCCTGGTTCATCACCGGTGGGACCCCCGGAGGGTTCGGCCTGGTCTACGCCGAGGCAGCACTGGCCCAGGGGGAGCAGGTGGCGGTGACCACACGTCGACCCTCTGAACTGCGGGAATGGGCTGAGCCGTACGGCGACCGGGTCCTGGTCCTCCAGCTCGACGTCACCGATTCCGGCCAGGTGCGCAGAGCGGTCAGGGCGGCAGAGGACCGGTTCGGCGGAATCGACGTGCTCGTCAACAGCGCGGGCCGTGGCTGGTACGGCTCGATCGAGGGGGCTCCCGACGAGACGATCCGCCGCACGTTCGACCTCAACCTGTTCGCCGTCGTCGAGGTGATCCGCGCGGTCCTCCCGGGTATGCGGGCACGCGGCGACGGCTGGATCGTCAACATGTCCTCGGTGGCCGGCCTCGTCGGCGCACAGGGGTTCGGCTACTACACGGCAGCGAAGTTCGCGATCGAAGGACTCACCGCGACGCTGCGCCAGGAGGTCGAGCCGTTCGGTGTGCGCGTGCTCGCCGTAGCGCCGGGGGCCTTCCGTACCAGCGCCTTCTCCTACTTCCAGAACGAGCCCGTCACCGAGACCGTCGACGCCTACGTGCCGATGGTCGAGGCCGTCAAAGCGGCGTTCGTGGACGCTGACGGCAAGCAGGCCGGAGACCCTGTCCGTGGTGTGCAGGCCGTGATCAGCGCGATGAACGCACCCGTTCCACCGCACCGGATCGTGCTCGGCAACTCCGGCTACGACGCCGTGGTCGCGATGCACGAGAACGCACTCGCGGAGCTGCGCGCGAACGAGAAGCTGTCCCGCAGCGCGGACTTCTGAGCCTGCCGTCCCCGAGAAACCGGAGAGTGGACATGAACGACATCACGCTGCCCGACGTCGTCAAGAGCTTCATCGCCGCCACCAACGCGCACGACGCGAACGCACTGGCCGCGGTCTTCGGCGACGGGGCCACCGTACGCGACGACGGAAGAACCTGGGCCGGCCAGACCGAGATCCGCGAGTGGATCCAGGGGCACCTGATCACCCCCAGGATCGTGCTCACGCCGACCTCGTTCACGGACGACCGGCTGGTGGCCTCCGGGGACGGCGACTTCCCCGGCGGACCGCTGTCCTTCTCGTTCGTCTTCACCATCGAGGACGACGAGGTCACCGACCTCACGATCGCCCCTGTCTGATCCGTCACCGGCCGTGCCAGCCCAGGGAAGGCCGGCCTCCCGATCATCGGGAGCCGGCCACGCTGAGCGGCCGAGGTGCGACCGCGGCGGTGGCGGGCCCACCCGGCAGCCCGGCGCGCGACCGGACGAGGAAACCCGTACCCGAGCCGTCTACCGCAGCCGGGTCACTGCGGGGCGCGCGAGGCGGGATCGTCCATCAGGTCCTGGAGCACCGTCCACATGTGGCCGACGCTGGAGAACAACGCGGGGTCGAGCACCTCGTCGCCGAAGTCGACACCGAACTCCTTCTCCAGGTCCGCCAGGAGCGCTGTCGCCCGCAACGAGTCCAGGCCCAGGTCGAGCAGGGGCTCCGCCGGGATGTCCTCGTCCACGGAGAGCGCCGCCAGGTAACGGCGCAGGACCGCCTCGAACGACGCCGGCCAGGTGGTGGGTGACGACATCTAGGTCTCCGTTCCGGGCGGGGCCGCGTCGGCGTGGTCGAGGAACCGTCGGGTCAGCGCCGGATAGTCGACCTTGCCGTTGCTGTTCGTGTCGATCGCCTCCACCGCGAGCCACCGCGTCGGCAGCATGTACGGGGGCAATGTCCGGGCCAGTGCGGACCGTACCGACGCGTGGTCCGGCGGACGGTCGCCGGCGGCCACGTAGGCGAGGCCGATCTCGCGCCCGGCGGCCTCGGGGGAGTCCACCGCCACGATCGCCACGTCGGCGAATTCCGGCAGCTGCCGCGCCACCCGGGCGATCTCGTCCAGTTCGATGCGGTACCCGCGGGACTTGATCTGCCGGTCACCGCGACCGTGGAAGTGGGCGAGCCCGCGCTCGTCGATGCTGGCCCGGTCCCCGGTGCGGTACCAGCGGGTGGTGTCGTCTCCCTCGACGGTGCCGAACGCCGCCGCCGTCTCCGCCGGGCTCCGCCAGTACCCCGGGCTGAGCCCGACCCCGGCGATGTGCAGGTCACCGACCACGCCGGTCGGCACCGGCCGCCGGTGTTCGTCGAACACCCCCAGGCGCTCACCGGGCAGCGCGGTGCCGATCGGCACCCCGGCACCCGACGCCGGCATCGACCCGACGTCGTGGTAGCTGCTCGCGACGGTGGTCTCGGTGGGCCCGTAGAGGTTGGTGAACCGGACGTGCGGCAGGTTCGCCATCCAGTGGCGCAGGCCGTCGACCGGAAAGACGTCCCCGCACCAGACCACCCGGCGCAGGTCCGGCATCTCCCGCACCACACCACGGTTGGCCATCGCCATGAGGACCGACGGCACGGACGACCACTGGGTCAGCCGCTGGTCACGGATGAACCGCGCCAGCAGGTCAGGTACGAGGTTGTAGTGCGCCGGCACCAGGTGCAGCGACGCGCCGGCCGCCACCGCCGAATAGATGTCGAGCACGGAGAAGTCGAACGACAACGCCGAGTGGCAGGAGAACCGGTCCGTGCTGGTCAGTCGGAAGTGCTCCCGCGCCCAGGAGGCGAGACTCAGCACGCTTCCGTGGGTGATCGGCACTCCCTTCGGCGTCCCTGTCGAACCCGAGGTGAAGAGCAGGTACGCGAGGTCGGCGCGGTCCGGTTCGGTGGCCGGTGGCGTGGCCGGTGCGGCGGAGACCTCGGCCGCCAGGACGTCCTGTGGTCGCTGCGCGTCCGGCGGTGGGTCGGTGAGCCAGACCGTCACGGCCGACGGACCGTCCCAGCACTGCCGGAGCAGACGGCGGGTGGTGGCATCCCCGATCAGGAACCGGGGCTCGGCCGCGACGATCCGGGGCCGCAGCCGGGCCGGCGGGCTGGCGGTGTCCAGCGGAACGTAGACGCCACGGCATTTCAGGACCGCGAAGATGGCGCAGATCGCCGCGGCGGACCGGGGGAGCAGGAGGACGACCCGGTCGCCCGGCCGGAGCCCACGGGCCGCCAGGACGTGGGCGAGGCGGCTGCTCTCCCGCTCCAGGTCGCCGTAGGTCAGCACACCGCCCTCGTCGACCACCGCCACGCTCGACGCGTCACGGTCGGCCTGTTCCCGGACGAGATCGACGAGGCTGCCAGGTGCCACCGCCCGTATCCCCATGTCGGGCTTCCCCTCCGAAACCTCGTAGTCGGTGCCCCCGACGAAAATTCCTGCCTTTCTACCACACGATCATTGCCGCGAGCGGACACAGTTTCACGGTGCAGGGGCACCGAACCCGGCGCTTACGCTCCTGTTCGGACGGTGCCCCATGCCGGCCGTTGCCGCCGGCACCACGGGGCCCGGGAACCCTGCTTGACACCCGGCACCCGCTCGCCGATTCTCTAGGTGATCACTGGTCGATGCCGTTCCTCCGGTCGATCCCACTACCGGCTGCCACCGGTGCGGCCCCGTGACGCAGGGCCGCCACGGGAAAGGAGTCCCACGGTGACGGCCATTCTCGACGAACAGCTCATCGACGACCGGGAAACCACTCCCGAGAGCCTGTACCTGCGCTGGGAGCGGCAGAACTGGTCCACCCAGGACCTGGCGATGGCTGCCGACCGACCGGCGTGGCAGGCGCTGCGACCCTTCCTCTACCAGGAACTCAAGGCCGCCCTGGTGGAACTCGCCGTCGGCGAGGTCGCCGTCGCCCGGCTGCTGACCCCCCTGGTGTACGCGGCCCCCACCCAGGCCGCCCAGTTCTACCTCTCCAGCCAGCTCGTGGACGAGAGCCGGCACAGCATCTTCTTCCTCGGCTACCTCCGGGCGGTGGAGGGGGCCACCGAGCCACCCCACGCGTACGCGCTGCGGTGCCGCGCGGAGGCGTCCGCCGCCACCGTGGAACTGTTCGACGCGTACCTGCTGGAACAGACCGAACGGGTGCGGCGCGACCCGGACGACCGCGACGCCTGGTACGCCGCGGTGACCACCTACCACGTGGTGGCTGAGGGGGCGCTCGCGCTGGTCGTGCTCCGCTCGGTCGCCGAGGCGGTCCGCCGCTGCGGCCAGCTGCCCGTGCTGGCCGAGGGACTGCGCAACGTGATCCGCGACGAGTCCCGGCACGTCGGTTTCGGCGTGTGGGCGATGCGCCACGCCGTGGACAACGGCCGCCGGCAGCTCGTCGGCGACCAGGTCCTCGACGCCATCCCGTACGTGGTGCACGTGCTGGTCGGACCGGAGCGACGCAACCCGTCGGCGCTGCCGATGGTGGTCCGGGCCCGCGGCCGGCAACTGCGCGACCAGTGGGACACCGCCCGGGACGCGCTGCTGCGCCGCGTGCGCGCCGCCGGTCTCGACGACGTCGACGCACAGGTCACCGAGGTGTGGCGGGCCGCCGAGGAGCGGGCCGTCGCCGACTACGAGGACCGGCACGGCGTGCCACATCCGATCCGGAGCCTGAACTGAGGATACCGGAGCCCGAGCTGAGGAAACCGGAGCCCGAACTCAGGAAACCGGAGCCTGAACTGAGGAAGAAGGAGAAAGTCCGATGGCAGAGCCCGTCGAGGTGACGGTCCGCCAACTGGTGGCCAGCATGGCACCCCACCCGGCCGGGGACGTCACCGACGGCCAGCGACTCGTCGAGGACCTGCACTTCGACTCGCTCACGCTCATCGAACTGGCCGTCGCGTTGGAGCGGCGGTTCGACCTGCCACCGATCTCCGACGACGAGGCGATGGACGTCGTCACGGTCGCCGACGTGGTGGCGCTGGTCAGCCAGGCCGCCGGATGACGACGCCATGAGCCTGACCGGCTGGCTCACCGAGCCGCGCACCGGCCACGGGCTACGGGTGGCCACCGACGACGCCGGTTGGGCCCGGCACGACTTCCCCTCGCTAGCCGCCGCCGCACTGGACGTGGCCGGACTGCTGCGCGGCACGGGACTGCGCCGGGGTGAGGTGGTCTCGCTCCTGCTGGTGTCACCGGAGACGTTCCTGGCCGGCTTCTTCGGAACGCTGGCGGCCGGCGGGGTGGTCAACCCGATGCCGCCGCCCGCCGGGCTCGGCGCGGGTGCGGCGTACCCGGAGCAGTTGACCCACCTGATGCGGGTCGCCGGCACCCGTACCGTGCTCGTCGACCCGCACCTGGCCGGGACCGCCCGCAGCGCCGCAGCCGCCGCCGGTCTGACGGTGACCGTGCTGACCGTCGCGGGCCCGGACCAGCCGGGCGACGCGGGGCCGGGCCAGCCCGTCGCGCCTGCCGCCGACGATCGGCGGCCGCCGGCTGGGGGCGAGGTGGCGCTGGTCCAGTTCACCTCCGGATCGTCGGGCCACCCCCGGGCGGTCGCCCTCCGCGCCGACAACCTCCTGGCCAACGTCACCGCCATCCGCCGCTGGCTCGACATGGGTGCAGCCGACGTGACCGCCACCTGGCTGCCGACCTACCACGACATGGGGCTGATCGGCTGCACCCTCGCTCCGGTGCTCAACCAGAGCGACATTCTCGCCATGCGGCCGGACCAGTTCATCCGCTCACCCCGACGCTGGCTGTCCTGCTTCGGCGAGCAGGGTGCGACGCTGACCGCCGCACCCACCTTCGGCTACGCCTACGCCGCCCGGCGGATCGGCCCGGACGAGCTGACCGGGATGGACTTCAGCGGCTGGCGGGCCGCGATCGTCGGAGCCGAACGGGTCAGCCGGCGCACCCTGGAGTCGTTCGCGGCGCTACTCGGCCCGTACGGGTTCCGCACCCGCACCTTCCTCCCCGCGTACGGGCTGGCCGAGAACACCCTCGTGGCGACCGGCCTGCACCTGGCCCCACCACCGGTGGCGCTCCGGGTCGCCGGCGAGCTGCGCCCCGGCGAGCCGGTCGAGGTGACCGCCGTCGAGGAGGTCGGGACGGACCCGTCGGCCGACGACGACTGGTTGATCGGCTGCGGCGATGCCCGCGACGGTGTCGCGGTGACCGTCGTCGACGACGAGGGCAGGACGCTGCCGCCCGACGTCGTCGGGGAGATCGCACTGACCGGCCGGTCGGTGGCCGCCGGATACCACGGGCCCGCCGCACCCGACGCCGCCTTCGCCGAGGGCCGGCTGCGCACCGGCGACCACGGCTTCCTCCACGACGGCCAACTGTTCGTCCTCGGCCGGGCCGGCGACAGCCTCAAGGTACGCGGACGCAACCTCTACGCGGAGGACCTGGAGGCCCGTCTCGCCGGCGTCGACGGCCTCTCCCCGGAACGGGTCGTGGTCCTGGCCGGGTCCGCCGGCCACACACCCGTACTGCATGCGCTGGTCCGGCAGCGGCCGGGTCCGTGGGCCGCGGAGGTGGCG
>NZ_JBMDWU010000062.1:0-3003 GCF_048594385.1 Micromonospora sp.
ACCACGCCGCCGCCGACCACCCCGCCCCCGACCACCCCCCCGCCGACGACACCTCCGCCGACCACGCCGCCGCCGGGCACGACGTCCGCCGTCCGCAGCGTCTCCGCCGGCCGGTGCCTGGACGTCAACGGCGCGGCGCAGACCAACGGGGCCACCACCATCGTCTGGGACTGTCACGGCCAGACCAACCAGGCGTGGACCTCGACCGGCAGCCAGGAGCTGCGGGTCTACGGCACCAAGTGCCTGGACGTCAACAACGCCGGCACCGCCAACGGCACGTCGGTGATCATCTGGGACTGCAACGGCCAGTCGAACCAGAAGTGGCGCTTCAACGCCGACGGCACCGTCACGGCGGTCGGCTCGGGCCGGTGCCTGGACCTGGTGGGCAACGGCACGGCCAACGGCACCCGTACCCAGATCTGGGACTGCAACGGCGCGACCAGCCAGCGGTGGAGTCGCGGCTGAGCCGGTAGCCGGGCACCGGTCGACGACGCGCCGCCGCGGGCACCGCCCCGCGCGGCGCGTGGTCATTCCCGCGCGGCGAGGACCTCGCGCAGCGTGGCAGCGTACCCCCGGGGGTGGGTGGTGTTGCCGTTGTGCCCGCCGGGAAAGACCACCGGCGTGGTCCCGAGCAGCTCGGCCAGCCGGTCCGCGCACCGGCGGTCGAAGACCTCCGGCGCGGTGCGGGCGCCGACCGCCGGGACGATCCGGGTGCCGCAGCCGGGCAGGTCCTCCGGGCGCAGGTCGTCGCCGACGATCGCGGTGAAGTCCCGGCGGATGAACGTGTCGAAGTTGGCGATGCGGCGCGGCGTCATCGGCTGCGGGGTGAGGTCGGGCTCGGCCTCCTGGCAGGTCGGGTCGATGCCGAGCACCCGGGCGATCTCCCGCATCGCCTCGGTCAGCCCCCGGGCCGCGTAGCGTCGCTGGACGTCGAGTAGTTCGCGTTCGTGGCGGGCCCGCTCGGCGGCGGGCAATAGCCGGGGTGAGACCGGCTCGTGGGCGACGAGGGTGTGCAGCAGACCGGGGTGGCGGACGGCCAGCCGCAGTCCGATCGAGGCGCCGAGGCTGCACCCGAGCATCGCGGCCGGTCGGTCGGTGAGGCTGGTCAGCAGGAGGTGGACGTCGTCCGCGTGGTCGGCCAGGGTCACCGGCCGGTCGGGGTCGGTGAGCGCGCTGCGGGACAGCCCGCGCCGGTCGTAGGTCACCACGGTGTACGCGTCGGCGAGCTGCGCGACCAGGTCGGTGGTCCGGCGGGCGTCACCCTCCCCGCTCTGGCCGATCAGCAGGAGCGGGCCGCTGCCCCGGACCTCGTGGTAAAGCCGGGCGCCGGGACCGGCGAGCGTGCCGGTCCGGAGGGTGTCGGTGACGGACATCTGCATCTCCATGCGCTGGACGGGCGGGTGGGCCCCGCCGACAAAAAGCATCGTATCAGATGCATCTCGAATGATGGATCGTTTCTGATGTACCCTGAACGGGTGAACGGCATCGAGTTGTTCCTCCTGGGGCGCACCCTCATGAAGCTCGGCGAGGAGGCGATCCCCACCGAGGGGGTCGACTCCCACCCGGCGCTGCACCGCTCCGTGCTCATCGTCGCCAGCGACATCCGGGCCCACCCGGGCACCTCGGTCAGCGAGATCGCCGACCGGACGGGCTTCCCGCAGAGCAAGGTGTCGGTCTGCGCCGCCCGCCTGCGCAAGGCCGGCGCCATCGAGGCCACCCCCGACCCCGACGACCGGCGACGGCTGCTGCTGCACACCGCGCAGCAGGTCTCCGACCGGGTCGTCCAGATCAGGTCCGCCTCGGTCGACGGCGCGCTCGCCGCCGCCCTCGGCACCGACGACCCGGCCCGGATCGCCGAGATCACCGCCGCCCTGGAGACCCTCGCCCGCAGCCTCACCCCGCAGACGCTGCTGCGGCTCCGCGGCGGCACCGAGCCGACCGACGAGTGAACGGCGCGACGCAGGATCGGCGTTAGACCGCGTCGGCAGACTCGGCGTCGGGGTGCCACCGTCCAGGGTGCCCCGGAATCGTCGAGGAGAGCGGATGTCGGTCGACACCCTTCGTCTAGTCGTGTCCAGCCCCGACCGGCCGGGCATCATCGCCGCCGTGGCCCGGTTCCTGCACGAGCGGGGAGCCAGCATCGTGGAGCTGGACCAGTACACCAGCGAACCCAGCGGCGGCCAGTTCTACCTGCGTACCGAGTTCACCATCGCGCCCGCGCGGCGGGCCGGCCTGGCCGGTGAGTTCGCGACCGCCATCGGCGAGCCGTTCGGCATGCACTGGCGGTTCACCGACGCCCGGCAGGTCAAACGGATCGCCATCCTGGCCTCGCGGGCCGACCACTGCCTGGTGGACCTGCTCTGGCGGTGGCGACGCGGAGAGTTGGCCGCGGACATCACCCTGGTCGCCTCGAACCACCCCGTCCTGCGCGACACGGTGACCGGATTCGGCGTGCCCTTCCACGAGGTGCCGGTCCGGCCCGGTGCCCGCGACGCCGCCGAGGGCACCCTCGCCGACCTGCTGGCCGGGCAGTGCGACCTGATCGTGCTGGCCCGCTACATGCAGATCCTCAGCGGGGGGTTCCTGGACAAGGTCGGCGTCCCGGTGATCAACATCCACCACTCGTTCCTGCCCGCGTTCCCCGGCGCCGGCCCGTACGAGCGGGCCCGGCAGCGCGGGGTGAAGCTGATCGGCGCCACCGCGCACTACGTCACCGCCGCGCTCGACGAGGGGCCGATCATCGAACAGGACGTGATCCGCACCTCGCACCGGGACACCACCGCGACCCTGGTCCGGCTCGGCGCGGACGTGGAACGCACCGTCCTGGCCCGGGCCGTCGCGTGGCACTGCGCCGACCGGCTGCTCCAGTACGACAACCGGGTGCTGGTCTTCTGAGCACCGCCCGACGCGAACGAGGTGTCCCCGGCCCGCGCCTGCGGACCGGGGTCACCGCGGTCGCGGGGGGCAGCCGGCCTACGACCCGCTTACCTCGGGCGAGGGCGG
>NZ_JBMDWU010000620.1:0-2091 GCF_048594385.1 Micromonospora sp.
CGCCCTCGCCGCCGCCGGAGCCGACGTCACCCTGGCCGGACGCGACCTCGCCGCCGGTCGGCGCGCCGCGACGGACATCACCGACCGCACCGGCAACGACCGGCTGCTGGGCGCCCCGCTCGACCTCGCCGACCGGGCGTCGGTGGCCGCCTTCGTGGCCACCTGGGACGGGCCGCTGCACCTGCTGGTGAACAACGCCGGCATCATGGCCTCGCCCGAACGGCGTACCCCCGAGGGCTGGGAGTTGCAGTTCGCCACCAACCACCTCGGGCACTTCGCCCTCGCCACCGGGCTGCACCGCGCCCTCGCCGCCGCCGAGGGGGCCCGCGTCGTCGCGGTCAGCTCCGCGGCGCACCTGCGCTCCCCGGTGGTCTTCGACGACATCCACTTCCGGCAGCGCCCGTACGACCCGTGGGAGGCGTACGGGCAGTCGAAGACCGCGAACGTGCTGTTCGCCGTCGAGGCGACCCGGCGCTGGGCCGACGACGGCATCGTCAGCAACGCGCTGATGCCCGGGGCGATCCACACCAACCTCCAGCGGTACGTCAGTGCCGAGGAACTGGAGCGGATGCGGGCCGCCAGCGGGGGCGGCGCGGCCACCTGGAAGACCGTCGAGCAGGGTGCCGCCACCTCGGTGCTGGTCGCCACCTCGCCGCTGCTCGACGGGATCGGCGGCCGGTACTTCGAGGACTGCCAGCAGGCCGCCCCGAACCAGCCCGGCACCCGCACCGGCGTCGCCGCGTACGCCCTCGACCCGGCCGCCGCCGAGCGGCTCTGGACGGTCTCCGAGCAGACCCTGCGCGGCTGAGCCGCCGGTAGGTGCCGTGCCGGCGTGCCCGGCGATCCCGTGACGACGAAGGGCGCCCCGGTCGACCGACCGGGGCGCCCTCGCGCAGGCGGGTGTTACAGGCCCAGCTCGGCCTCGAAGTTGCCGCCCTCCAGCCGCTCCTTGACCGCGACCAGGAACCGGGCCGCGTCGGCGCCGTCGATCAGCCGGTGGTCGTAGGACAGGGCCAGGTAGACCATCGACCGGACCGCGATGACCTCGCCAAGGTCCGGGTCGTTGACGACGACCGGACGCTTCACCACGGCACCCGTGCCGAGCATCGCCGACTGGGGCGACGGCACGATCGGGGTGTCGAACAGCGCGCCCCGGCTGCCGGTGTTGGTCAGCGTGAAGGTCGCCCCGGCGATCTCGTCCGGGCTGATCTTGTTGGTCCGGGTGCGCTCGGCCAGGTCGGCGACGCGCTTGGCGATGCCGCCCAGGTTGAGGTCACCGGCGTTGTGGATGACCGGCGTCAGCAGGCCCCGCTCGGTGTCCACCGCGATGCCGAGGTTCTCGGCGTCCGGGTAGGTGATGGTGCCCGCGTCGAGGTCCATCCGGGCGTTCACGATCGGGTACGTCTGCAGGGCCTCGATGGCGGCCAGCGCGAAGAACGGCAGGAACGACAGCTTCACGCCGTGCCGCTGCTGGAACGAGTCCTTCGCCTGCGCCCGCAGCTTGGCGATCCGGGTGACGTCCACCTCGATCACCGTGGTGAGCTGCGCCATCTCGTGCAGCGACTCCTGCAGGCGGTTGGCGATGGCCTTGCGGATGCGGGTCAGCTTCTCGGTGGTGCCCCGCTTGCCGCTCGGCTGCGGCTTCGCCGCCGGTGCGGCCGGGGTCGCCGCGGCGGCCGGCTGCGCGGCGGGGGCCGGAGCCGCCTTGGCCGCCTTCGCCTTCTCCGCCGCCTCCAGCACGTCCTGCTTGCGGATCCGGCCACCCACGCCGGTGCCGTTGACCGACGCCAGGTCGACACCGTGCTCGCCGGCCAGCTTGCGGACCAGCGGGGTCACGTAACCGGGGGCGTCGCCGCCACCCTGGGCGGGCGCGGCCGGTGCCGCCGGGGCGGCCGGCTGGGCGGCCCGCTCGGCCGGCACCGGCTGGGCCGCCGACTCGGTCTCGGCGGCCGGCTCGCTGTAGCCCGCGCCCGGGGTCGGCTCGCTGACCTCCGGCTCCGGCTCCGGGTTCGCCTCGGCCGTGGGCTGCTCCTCCGTCTGGGCCTCCGCCTACCGCTCCGGCTCCGCCGCGTCCGAGGCCGCGCCCGCGGC
>NZ_JBMDWU010000621.1:0-1531 GCF_048594385.1 Micromonospora sp.
GTGCGGGGTGCCGGTGGGCAGGTACATGACGTGCCCGGCCTCGAGCAGCGGCTCCTCGGACCCCTCCGCGGGGTGCAGCTCCCACTGCTTGGTGCCGGCGGTCTGGAGCACGAAGACGTCGTGGACGTCGGAGTGGACCGCGAAGCCCTGCGAGCCGGGCGGGGTGAGGTAGGCGTTGGCCTGGCACGGGTGGCCGAGCTCGAGCTCGAGCTCGGCGATGAGGTCGACCAGCGGCGGGAACGACCGGTGCAGGCCCTGGAAGACCACCGTGGCGCCGTTCCGGAACTCCTCGACCGCCTTGCGCCCGTCGACCAGCCCGGTCAGCGGGCGGCCGGTGATGGACGCCTGGCGCGTGTAGCCGCTCTCGGGCAGCACCGCGCCGTCGCGCACGAGGCGGACCTGCGGCGCGCGGATCGCGGTCGCGGTGAGCAGGCGGTCGGCGTCCTCGAGGGAGAGGTACGCCGCGAGCTCGTCCGGGTCGACCCGGTGGTGGTGGACGCGGGGCCCCCACCACCAAAAGCGGGGGGGGGGGGGGGGGCCCGGCCCCCCCCCCCCCGGCCCGCGGTTGGGGGGGGCCCTCGCCGGTGAGCCGGTCGAGCGCTCCCCGGGTGTCCGGGGTGTCGCTCAGGACGCGTCCCCGTCGGTCGCGTCGGTGCTGTCGCCGTCCGAGCTGTCGCCGTCGGAGGCGTCGCCGTCGCTCGCGTCGGAGGAGTCGCCGTCCGAGGCGTCGCCGTCGCTGGAGTCGGCCGGGCCGGTGTCCGGGCCCGGGCCCGCGTCGATGCCGTCAGCGGAGCCGTCCCCGCCGCCGCCCTCGGTCGGGCTCGTGGTCATGTCGTCGTCGTCGAGCGGCTGGTCGGCCATGTGTTCCTCCATGCGTCGGTGGATGGGTGCCTCGGGGTCAGTCAAGTACCCGGGGGGTGGGGCTGTACACCCTTCTCAGGACAGGGGTGCGGTCAGCTCGACGTTGATGTCGTCGGGGTCCTGGAACGACAGGATCGCCTGGCCCGCGTCGGTCAGGTCGGTGACCTCACCGTGCGTGATCCCGGCGCCGTCCAGCGCCTCGGCCGCCCGCACCAGCGCGTCCCGGTCGGCCACCGCGAAGCTCACGTGGTCCAGGCCCGTGCGTGTGGAGTCGAAGCGGTCCTCCCCCACCGGCCGCAGGCCGAACAGCGTGCCCTGCGGGGTCTGGTAGACCACCCCGCCGTAGAAGTCCTCCTGCGACTCGTCCACGCCCGGCTCGCCGGCCTTGTCCGACGCGTCGATCGCCACCTCCCAGCCGAACACCTGGTCGTAGAAGGCCTTGGACCGCTCGATGTCGGTGACGGTCAGGCGGACGTGCGCGAACCCCGTGCTGTCGATGAGTGCCATGTCAGTCGAGTACCCGGGCGGGCCCGGCGGGCGACGAGGCGTCTCACCGACTGGCGCAGCAGGCACGCGGACGCTGGCTGCGGTGCGTGGCGCGCTTGCGACGCGCCTCGAAGCCTCCACAACGGAGGCACCCGACGCGACCACCTCCGGCGCGCAGGCTGCG
>NZ_JBMDWU010000622.1:0-3387 GCF_048594385.1 Micromonospora sp.
CCGTCGACGACCTTGATCGCCTCGAACACGCCGTCGCCCACGGTGAGTCCGTGGTCGCTGACGAGCACCGCCGGAGTGGTCGCATCGGGCAGCAGCTGACCGTTGATCCACGCGCGCATGGGCTCACCCTAGGTGCGGTGAACAACGGGTTTCCGGCGGGCAACGCGCCGACGGGGGGCGGATTTTGCATGGTCTGGGGCATCGGCTACTGTTCTCACGCACGCCGACCGGGAGACCGGACGGAGCGCAGGCGGACATAGCTCAGTTGGTAGAGCGCAACCTTGCCAAGGTTGAGGTCGCGAGTTCGAGTCTCGTTGTCCGCTCGGAGAGGTCTCTCTCTGGTTTGGCCTCCACGGTGGGTTGGCCGAGAGGCGAGGCAACGGACTGCAAATCCGTGTACACGGGTTCAAATCCCGTACCCACCTCCATGCAGTCCATCTCGACAATTCAAGACCCGGGCGATTGGCGCAGCGGTAGCGCGCTTCCTTGACACGGAAGAGGTCACTGGTTCAAACCCAGTATCGCCCACCAGCAAGACAAGGCCCCTGAACTGCGGAGACGCAGCGCAGGGGCCTTCTTCGTCCACGGCACGTGTCGACGTGTGTCCGACGAGCGTCGTGGGGTCCCCATCAGAGGAGGATGCGCATCGCCGCCTCCCTGCCGTGGGTCAGCGAGCCCAACACCGGAGCGGGCCGGCATCCGCGGACCCGCCGTCGCCGGGGCGGCCGGACTGCTGGCCTGGGCGATAGACGCTCTGCGTCAACCCGACGCCGGCCGCCCGGATGGGCATGCCGACGACGTCTCGTAGCGGCGTGCCAGGGCGGGCGTGCCACGTCATCCTCGATCTGGCTCCTGGGGAGCCACCATCCGCGTCGGCCACGCCGAGCGCGGCCGGGAGGCATCCCTGGAGAGCGAGCCGGCCGCGGTGCTGAGGGCTGACGCCGGCGACCAGACCGGCATGAGTCCTCGAGCGCCTCGACGGCTGGCGGTCGAACCATCTGAGTTCGCGACCTGAGCTCCCGGCCGAGGTCCGGCGGCCGTGTGCCCGCCGTCTCAGAGCCGGTTTCGTTAGGCGAGACGCCGGAGGGGTACCCGGAGCGCGGCTAAGCAACTGCGTGACCCGTCCCGACGCCTCGCGTCCCCAAGGGTACGGGTCCAACCCAGAGAGGATCCACCATGACGAACACTCAGGCGGGCGCGACCGGCACCTACCCCCGGACCCGCCGCATCAGCACCGAGACGAAAGCCTCCTACAAGACGACCGAGTTCGCCTTCTACATCCTGGCGGTGATCGGGATCCTGATCGCTTCCGCGGTGGCCGACGAGGGGTCGGACTTCGGCACCCAGGAGGCCTGGTTCTACATCGCACTGCTGACCATCGGCTACATGGTCAGCCGGGGCCTGGCGAAGTCGGGCAGCCGGGAGCCGTTCGACGACGACCTGGCGCGCGGTCACGAGGATCGCTGACCACGACGAACCGCGAGCAGAGCCCCCGGCACTCACGCCGGGGGCTCTGTCCGTCGGCGGAGGATCCCGCTGGCCACGACCGGTCCACCCCCCCAGCGCGGGTGACGCTCACCCGGTGTGGCGGATGGCCCGGCCTCGCCGCCCGGGGCGGCGAGTCGACGCGTTCGTGGGGCCGCGTCGACGGCGGGGCGGTACCGCGGAGCGGGGTGATCGCTAACTCGCCCGGAGGGGTGGCGTCGTCGGGTGTCGATGTGCGCCGTCCGACCGAACCGCAGGCCGGCGCATCTGTCCCGTGCACCGAGGTGGTCGGTTCGGGTTGATCGGATGTTCGATCAACCGGAGAGGTACGTCCGCGACCAGCATGACGGCCCTTCGGTGAGCACCTCCAGGAGGGGGCGTGCTCAGCTCCCGAGTTGACCGGTCGCGGCTCGCCGGCGCTGGATCGCGTAGGCGACCGAGGCCATCGTCACGACCACGAGCAGCGCGGTCGCACCGAAGCCGCTGGCGATCTGGAGTGCGAGGCCGTCGGCGGCCGCCATGATGGCCAGCAGCAGGGCCGCCCCCGCGGCGCAGACCGCGACGAACACGACGAAGCTCGACGCCGATCCGGGCTGGACCTGCGCAGCACGTCGAGCCATCGGTCAACCTCCGCGTCCGTTGTCGGTGGCGCCGGCTACTGTCCGGACGCCTTGGTCGTGCCCCCGGCTGATGACTCCAGCCGGGGGCACGGGCGAGACGGACATTCACCCAGTGCGAGTGAACTGATCACCCGACGTGGCGTGAAAAGTCGTCTGCCTCGAGAGGGGCTGTGCCCGCCGCCGCGCGACGGCACACCCGGCCGCGCCAGGGACCGGTTCGTGAGGGCGCCGCGAGAGACGCGGGGCCGCTACACGAAGATGCCCACCAGCACGGCGATGCCGACGGCGGCGATGAAGACGACGTTCCATTCCATGTGCGGCCTCCGGGGGGACGAGGACGGCGCCGCCCGGGACCGGCTGTGAGGCCAGTAGAGCCAGCAGACGCACGCCGGGCAAGGACCGACACTCGCAGGTCCAGTCCTCCTGACGGATCGTTCGAACACATGTTCTAATCTGAGGCGGTGTCGTCGCCGCCCTCGAGCTCCACCCCGCGCCACGTGTGGGTGAACGTGACCCCCGACCCGCGGTGGGCACGACCGGGGCTGGAGCTGACGACCCGGCGGGTGGGCCCGCGCACCGAGTCCTGGACGATGACGGCGGCCGTCGAGCCCGGCGGGACGCTGCGGGTGCGGGAGGGATGGACCCGGCCGGAGCACCTGCTGGCAGGCGGTCCTCCCCCGGCGCCGCGGGCGCCGCGGCACGTACTGGTGCGGCTCGGCCCGGACTCCCTCGACGTGCACCCGGGACTGCTGCTGTTCTGGTGGGGACTCCCGGCGATCGGCGGGGCGGAGTGGCTGGCCTGGGTCGTGTGGGCGTCCGGCGGCGGACACCACGAGGTCGAGTCGCACCAGGGCTGGCTGCGCGCCGGCCAGGTCCGGCCGGTCAGCCCCGGCTGATCCAGAAGCGCCGGCCGGTCACGGTCGCCGGGACGACCTCGAGCACGTCGTAGCGCAGCAGCATCGGCACCCAGGACGGCACGTGATCCGCCACGAGCCGGGCCCGGCGCTCGTCGAGGTGGCGCAGCCGGCCCCGGACGAGCACCGACCATGCCTCGTCGCTCCCGACGCCGTCGATCTCGAAGCCCACCTCGGACTCGAGCTCGGCGGCGAGCAGCTTGTTGCCGGCCGCCGTGCGCACGACCAGCGACCCCTCGTGCAGGCCGTAGTTGACCGGGACGACGTGGATCTCGTCCACGAGGCGGTAGCCGAGCCGGCCGAGCTCCTCGCCGGCGAGCAGCGCCCAGCACTCCTCCTCGTCGAGCACGACGACCGGGCAGTCCGGG
>NZ_JBMDWU010000623.1:0-15918 GCF_048594385.1 Micromonospora sp.
CACGGCGGGTGCGGGCGGGGTGAACGGCGCGGGCGCCGGGTAACCGACCGGGGGCACCGGTCCGGGCGGCCCGGCCGGTGCCGGGGCCGGAGCGGCGGCGGCGAAGCCGGACCGGCCGTCCCGGTTGAGCAGCAGCGCGCCGCCGATCAGGATCGCCGCGCCCAGCAGCACCGCCCGGAACGCGTCGGTGACGATGTAGCCGAAGCTGACCGCGACCAGGATGGTCAGCACGATCACGGTGATCGGGGACATGCTCGACCGGCCCCGCCCGAGCATCGACTCCAGCGGGGAGGCGCTGTCGCCCTCGCCCGGGATGATCAACCAGGCGGCCACGTAGACCAGGATGCCGACCCCGCCGAAGAACCCGAGCACGGCGAGCAGTACCCGCCACAGCACCGGGTCGGTGTTGGTGGCCCGGCCGATCGCCGCGCAGACCCCGGCGAGGTAGCGGCCGTCGCGGGGCCGGATCAGGCCGTACCGGGAGGTGAAGCTGGCCCCGCCGGACGGCGGGGGGTAGCCACCGGGCGGCGGTGGCGCGTCGTCGCCCCCCGTGGGCGACGCGGGCGCCGTGGGGTGCGGCCCGGCGGCGGGACCGGGCGGTGGCGTACCACCCGGTGCGGCCACCGAAGGGTACGGCGGCGGGGCGGGGTCCTCGGTCATGACTCGATCCTGCGCCGTCGTCGGGCCGGGTTACCTCCGGAACCGACCCTGACCCCACCCTGAGATCCCGACGGGCGGATGTCGGGGGCGTCCCCGTGGTCGGCGGCGTCCCGGGCGTGTGACGATCGGATCGGCACCGTACCGCCAGGTGTCCGTCCACCACCCATCGTGACCAGGGAGCCTCCGATCAGCGTCGTGACCCCGCCGCCACCCCGCCTCTACCGGGCGCCCGAGCACCGGTTGGCCGCCGGGGTGGCCGCCGGCATCGCCGACCACCTCGGCATCTCGGTGCTGCGGGTGCGCGTCGCGTTCATGGTGCTGCTCGGGCTCAGTGGCCTGGGCCTGCTGCTGTACGCGGCGTTCTGGGCGGTGGTGCCGCTGCGGCCCGGCGACACCGCCACGCCGCCCCGCCGCGACCCCGGGCAGTTGCTGCCGTTCGTGGCGATCGGCCTCGGTGTGCTGCTGGTCCAGGTGATGCTCTTCGACTCGGTCGGCGCGGCGGGCACCGCCGGCTGGCTGGTGGCGATCATCGCGGTCGGCGCCGGGGTGATCTGGCACCAGTCCGCGCCGGAACGTCGTCGGCAGTGGAGCGGATCGATGCCGGTGCCGTGGCTCGGCGCGGTGGTGGAGGAGACCGACCGGCGGGCCCTCGTGCTCCGTTTCGCCGGTGGCGCGGTGCTGGTCGCCGTCGGCATCATCGGGGTGGCGGCGGTCTACTCGCCGGTGCAGAACCTCGACGCGGTGGTCAACGGCGTGATCTTCGCGCTGGTCGGGCTGGTCGGCGTCGGGGTGGTCGCCGCGCCGGTGCTCTGGCGGACGTGGAACCAGCTCCGCTCGGAACGGGAGGGGCGCATCCGCGAGCAGGAGCGTGCCGAACTGGCCGCCATGGTGCACGACCAGGTGCTGCACACCCTCGCCCTGATCCAGCGCAACGCCAGCGACGTCAAGACGGTGCAGCGCCTCGCCCGGGGCCAGGAGCGGTCGTTGCGCAACTGGCTCTACAAGCCGACCGCCTCGCCCACCGAGCGGTTCGCGGCGGCGCTGGAGCAGGCCGCCGCCGAGGTGGAGGACACCTTCGCGATCACCGTCGAGGCGGTGGTGGTGGGCGACCGGGAGACCGACGAACGGGTGGGCGCGCTGGTGGCGGCGGCCCGGGAGGCGCTGGTCAACGCGGCCCGGCATGCCGGGGTGCAGACGGTGTCGCTCTATGCCGAGGTCGAGCCGGAGCAGGTGAGCGTCTTCGTCCGGGACCGGGGCAAGGGCTTCGACCCGGATACCGTGGAGGATCACCGGCACGGGGTCCGAGGGTCGATCATCGGGCGGATGAAACGGCACGGTGGCCGGGCGGAGATCCGTTCCGAGCCCGGGGAGGGGACGGAGGTCCGGTTGATGCTGCCGATCACCGGCACCGGCTCCACGGCGGAAAGGGACAACTGAGATGGCGGAACAGTCGATGGAACCGGGGACGGGCACGCCGGACCGGGCGCAACGGTTGAAGGTCTTCCTGGTCGACGACCACGCCATGTTCCGGGCCGGGGTCCGGGCCGAACTGGGGGCGCACGTCGAGGTGGTGGGGGAGGCGAGCACGGTGGCCGAGGCGGTCGCCCGGATCGCCGCCACCGGGCCGGACGTGGTGCTGCTCGACGTCCACATGCCCGACGGCGGCGGACGGGCGGTGCTGGACGCGATGCGCCGCAGCCACCCGCAGGTGAAGTTCCTCGCGCTGAGCGTGTCCGACGCCGCCGAGGACGTGATCGGGCTGATCCGGGCGGGTGCCCGGGGCTACGTGACCAAGACCATCTCCCCGGACGAGCTGACCGACGCGATCCGCCGGGTGGCCGACGGGGACGCCGTGTTCAGTCCCCGGCTGGCCGGGTTCGTGCTGGACGCCTTCGCCGCCCGGCCGGACGCCCCGGTCGCGGACCCCGAGCTGGACCAGCTCACCAACCGCGAGCGCGAGGTGCTACGGCTGCTCGCCCGGGGGTACGCGTACAAGGAGATCGCCAAGGAGCTGTTCATCTCGATCAAGACGGTCGAGACGCACGTGTCGAACGTACTGCGCAAGCTCCAGATGTCCAACCGGTACGAGTTGTCCCGCTGGGCGGCGGACCGACGACTCGTCTGACACCTCCCATTCCGGGAGCATCACCCCAGGGCTGACAAGAGATCAATTCGTGTCGCATAATGCCCCGTCGTCTTCGTGCGTGCGGGTGGTGTCACGACCCCGCCCCGGGGGCGACGCACACCGGCCCGCCGGGAGCGGGCCGACCCCTGGGGAGAGGTGCACGGAACTGATGTTCGGAGAACGAGGACGACGCTGGGCGGGTATCGCCACGGCGCTCGTCACCGGTGGGGCGCTGGTGCTCGCCGCAGCCGGTCCGGCCGCCGCCGAGCCGGCGACGAAGGGCGTGGCGCGGGCGGTGCCGGGCACCAGCGTCACGCTGAAGCTGGACGGTCGGGCGCAGAAGACCTCGGCGCTGGCCCTGGAGCTGAAGGACGGCACCGTGCCGGTCTTCTGCATCGACTTCCACACCCCGGTGGCCCGCAACGGCGAGTACGCCGAGGGCAGCTGGGACGAGTCGGAGGTGAAGAACCTCGGCCGGGTGCAGTGGGTGCTCACCCACGGCTACCCCAACGCCGACCGGGCGAAGCTGCTCGCCGCGGCCGGGGCGAGCCTGCCCGCCGGGCTGGCCGACTCCCGGCGCGACGCGCTGCTCTACTTCGGCACCCAGACGGCCGTCTGGCACTTCAGCGACGGCATCACCCTGGGCGACTGGGAGCGGGGGCTGACCGCTGCCGCCGAGTACGACGTGATCCGCCGGGTGCACGACTACCGGGTGCGTAACGCCACCGACCAGCCGGAGCCGAAGGCCGAGCTGAGCCTGGACCCGGCCTCGGCCACCGCGACCACCGGCGGGCGGGCGGGGCCGTTCACCGTGCACGGGCCGGCCGGGGAGATCGCGCTGAAGGTCGAGGGCGGCAGCGCCGTCGACGCCGAGGGGCGTCCGGTCGGCACGACCACCAACGGCGGCCGGTTCTGGCTGACCGCCACCACCGCCGGCCGGGTCACCGTGACGGTCTCCGCCCCGGACTCGGTCTCCTTCGGGCGGGTCTTCCTCTTCTCCGGCGGCAAGAACGCCAAGCAGAAGCTGATCCTGGGTGGCAGCACCGGCACCTCGGTCACCGCCGACGCGGCGGCGACCTTCGCCGCCGCTCCGGCCTCGCCGTCGCCGTCGCCGTCGGCCTCGCCGTCCGGGCCGCCGTCGCCGTCGCCGTCACCCTCGACGGCGTCCCCGTCGTCGTCGGCCCCGGCGGAGTCCTCGTCGCCGCCGGCCAGTCCGGCGCCGTCGACCTCGCCGGCCAGCAACGGCGGTGGCCTGCCGCTGACCGGGTCGCCGATCGCGCTGGCCGCCCTGGCCGGGATGGCGCTGCTCGCGTTCGGCGCGGTGGCCGTGCTGCTGGTCCGTCGCCGCCGGGTCCGCTTCACCGTCTGAGGTACGGGTTTCTCCGGCCCCGGCACCGCAACGGTGCCGGGGCCGGCCCGTCTCTGCCGGCCCACCGGCCCCACCGGTGGTGGGGACACCGTCGACGGCGGGCACGGACCGGCGAACCGGTATCGTCGGCCGGCCGGGCGGGACTTGGCTCCGCCCGGCGGAAGTCACCATCATCCGGATGGTCGAAATCGGCCAACTCTCGGTCGACGTCGAACCGCCTCGACCGGGCGGCGGGAAAGCTCACACTTGCTACTCGCCGGTCACTAGCTGGTGGAGCGAAGTTGCTGTCTTTCCTGCTCAGAGCGGTACGACCAGGGCATCTCATGATCTTTTCTCAAGTATCGGCAACATGGCGGGCAACTAACGGCTTGATAACGGCACCTTCACGTAATGGGCCGGTGGGTGTCACAGTGGCAGCACCTCACCCCTGACGTGAGGCACCCGTGTGTCCCGGTCGACCACGTAACCGCTGCCCATGGCGCGGATCGTGGTCGTCGAGCCTGCCCGGGGGCCGAGTGCGGGAGTGCGGTGGCCCGGCGGATCGGTCCCCCTGGGGTGTCCCGATTTCTCTGCGGTAACCGGTGATCCGCAACACAGGATCGCCGTGCGGTGTCACCCCCCAACGTGCGTGAAACCCACGACGGAACCAGGTTAGAAAGAGGAGGCCCCTCGGAATGAGAGTCTCGAAGCGGGCGAGCGGCGCCATCGCGGTGGGTGCGGCGTTCGCGCTCATCGCGTCCGGCTGCTCCAGCGGCAACGACGACGAAGGCGGCAGCGCCAGCAGCTCGGACGGTGCCATCGTCGTCGACGGCACCGAGCCGGAGAACCCCCTGGTTCCGGCGAACACCACCGAGACCGGTGGCGGCAAGATCATCGACTGGCTCTGGACCGGCCTGGTCGAGTACCCGAACAACGGTGGCGCGCCGCAGAACGCGCTGGCCGAGTCGATCGAGACCAGCGACTCCAAGGTCTACAAGATCAAGATCAAGCAGAACACGAAGTTCCACGACGGCACCCCCGTCAAGGCCAAGAACTTCGTGGACGCCTGGAACTGGGGCGCGTACTCGCCGAACGGCGCGCAGAACGCCAGCTTCTTCGCCGACATCGCCGGCTTCGCCGACGTCAACACCTCCGACCCGGACGGCGACGGCCCGAAGAAGGCCCCCGAGCCCAAGGCCAAGGAGATGTCCGGCCTCAAGGTCGTCGACGACTGGAACTTCGAGGTCACGCTCGCCGCGCCGACCGCCGTGTTCCCGACCAAGCTCGGCTACAGCACCTTCATGCCGCTGCCGGACGCCTTCTTCTCGCAGGGCGCCGAGGCTTTCGGCAAGAAGCCGATCGGTAACGGCCCGGTCAGCTTCGTCTCGTGGGAGAACAACGTCGCGATCAAGCTGACGCGGTTCGACGACTACAACCTGCGCGACAAGATGAAGATCAAGGACGTCACCGTCAAGATCTACCAGGACGACACGGCGGCCTACAACGACCTGGTCTCCAACAACCTGGACTTCCAGCAGCAGGTTCCGGTCTCCTCGCTGGCCGGCGACAAGTGGAAGGCCGACCTGGCCGACCGGGCGATCCCGTCGACCACGCCGTCCACCGGCATCATCGCGTTCCCGATCTACGACAAGCGCTTCCAGAACCCGAAGCTGCGCAAGGCGATCTCGCTGTCGATCAACCGGCAGGAGATCACCGACAAGATCTTCTTCGGTAACCGCAAGCCGGCCGACAGCTGGGCCAACCCGCTGACCCCGGGTGCCAAGCCGGGCAACTGCACCGCCTGCCAGTTCAAGCCGGACGAGGCCAAGCAGCTCCTGACCGAGGCCGGTGGCTTCACCGGGCAGCTGAAGATGTACTACAACGCCGACGCCAGCCACAAGGACTGGATGGAGGCCGTCGCCGGGCAGATCAAGAACACCCTGGGTATCGACGCGGTCGCCGTCGGTGTGCCGACCTTCGCGGTCTTCCGGCAGAACATCAACGCCCACAAGATGGACGGCGCCTACCGCGCCGGTTGGCAGCAGGACTACCCGGACGTCGAGAACTGGATCAACCCGCTCTACGTGACCGGTGGCTCCTCCAACGACGGTCTCTACAGCAACCCCGAGGTGGACGCCCTGTCCAAGCAGGCCAGCTCCGCCCCGAGCCTGGAGGCCTCGCACGAGCTGTTCGCCAAGGCGGTCGAGAAGATCGACCAGGACGTTCCGTCGATGCCGATCTACTTCGGTGGCCAGCAGTCCGGTCACTCCGAGAAGATCAAGAAGATGGAGCTGACCAACGTCGGCGAGCTCGACATCACCTCCGTCGAGCTCTGATCCGAACGGTCTGACCCCGGGTCGGGCTCGCCTACCGGTGAGCCCGACCCGGGGCCGTTCCGCGAGTGGGTGCACCCCACCCCTCGCCACGTTGGCGCCACCCGTGTCGGCCGCACCCCCGCCCCCGGCACACCCCTTGTCAGGAGGACCACCCCATGGGCCGTTATCTGGTGAGACGGCTGCTCCAACTCGTCCCGGTGTTCATCGGGACGACGCTGATGATCTACCTGCTGGTGTGGAAGGTCCCCGGGGACCCGTTCGCCGGCAAGTGCGGTGACCGTGGCTGCCCGGACAACTACCGGGCCATGATGACCGAGAAGTTCCAGCTGGATCAGCCCTGGTTCGTGCAGTACGCCACCTACATGAAGAACCTCCTGCAAGGCGACTTCGGGACCACCTGGTCGGGGCGCGACGTCGGCGAGATCATCGCCACCGCGTACCCGAACACCCTCAAGCTGGCCCTGGTGGCCCTGGCCATCGAGGGTGTCATCGGTCTCACCGCCGGTGTGCTCACCGGCCTGCGCCGCAACGGCTTCCTGGACAACCTGGTCCTGGTCTCCACGCTCTTCCTGATCGCGCTGCCGGTCTTCGTGGTCGGCTTCGTGCTCCAGTGGTTCTTCGGCGTGAAGCTGGGCATCGTCAAGCCGACCGTCTCCAACGAGATGCGGATCACCGAACTGCTCCTACCGGGCTTCGTGCTGGGCAGCGCGTCGATGGCGTACATCGCCCGGGTGTCGCGCACCAGCATCGCGGAGAACCGCCGCGCCGACTACGTGCGTACCGCGATCGCCAAGGGGCTGCCGATGCGCCGGGTGGTCGGTATCCACCTGCTGCGCAACTCGCTGATCCCGGTGGTGACCCTGCTCGGCACCGACCTCGGCGCGCTGATGGGTGGCGCGATCATCACCGAGGGCATCTTCGGCATCAACGGCATCGGCCGCACCGTGCTGCGGGCGATCGTCACCAAGGAGAGCGCTACCGTTGTCTCCATCGTGGTCGTGCTGGTGCTCGTCTACCTGGTGATGAATCTGCTGGTGGACCTGCTCTACGCCGCGTTGGACCCGAGGATCCGCTATGAGTGAGCGCAGCAGCGAACGAATCGTCATTGCAGTGTGCGCGGGCAACCAGGCCGGCGCCGAGCGCAGCGAGGTGCAGGCATGAGCGACCCGAGTGCCGCTTCGATCGTGAGCACGCCCCGTCCCGAGCAGTTGACCGAGGCAAGTTCCCCGGCCACCGCGGGCCCGGCGGGCAAGAAGGAGAAGCCGCGCAGCCTGCTCGGCGACGCCTGGATCGACCTGCGTCGCAAGCCGCTGTTCTGGATCTCCGCCATCTTCATCGTGCTCTTCGTGGTGATGTCGGCCTTCCCGTCGTTGTTCACCTCCGGTGACCCGACTGCCACCGCGCTCTCCCGCAGCCGGGTCGAGCCCTCCGGCGACGCGTGGTTCGGCTACGACGTGCTCGGGCGGGACGTCTACGCCCGGGTGATCTACGGCGCCAACGCCTCGATCGTGGTCTCGCTGCTCTCCACGATCGGCACCCTGCTGATCGGTGGGACGGTCGGCATCATCGCGGGCTACAAGGGCGGCTGGATCGACGGCCTGCTCTCCCGGATCACCGACATCTTCTTCGGCCTGCCGTTCGTGCTCGGCGCGATCGTCATCCTCACCACGTTCAACGGTGCCGGCTCCAACAACGGCGAGTGGGAGATCAAGTTCCTGGTGATCGGCTCGCTGGTGCTGCTGAGCTGGCCGGTGGTGATGCGGCTGATGCGTTCCTCGGTGCTCGCCACCAAGGAGGCCGACTACATCGTGGCGGCCCGCGCGATGGGTGCCAGCACCGGTCGGATCATCTTCAAGCACCTGCTGCCGAACTGCCTGGCCCCGCTGCTGGTCTACGGGACGATCATGATCGGCTCCTTCATCGGCGCCGAGGCCACCCTCTCCTTCCTGGGTATCGGCCTGCAGAGCCCGGTGGTCTCCTGGGGCATCATGATCAATGAAGCGCAGAACTACCTCCGGGTCTCGCCCTTCCTGCTCTTCTTCCCCTCCGCGTTCCTCGTCACCGCCGTGCTGAGCTTCGTCATGCTCGGCGAGGCGGTCCGCGAGGCCCTCGACCCGAAGCTCCGATAGGGGAGACTGAGTTGTCCGACATTCTCGTGTCCGAGCAGTCCGCGCCCGGCGCCGACGGATCCGGCCGCCCCTCCGGTCGGCTGCTCGAGGTCGACGACCTGCGGGTGGAGTTCCGCACCCGGGACGGCGTCGCCAAGGTCATCAACGGAGTCACGTACCACGTCGACGCGGGGGAGACCCTCGCCGTGCTCGGCGAGTCCGGCTCCGGTAAGAGCGTCACCGCGCAGACCATCATGGGCATCCTGGACATGCCGCCCGGCTTCGTCACCGGCGGTCAGGTCCGCTTCCACGGCAAGGACATGCTCACCATGTCCGCCGAGGAACGTCGCCGCATCCGTGGCGAGGGCATCGCGATGATCTTCCAGGACTCGCTCTCCGCCCTGAACCCGGTCTTCACCGTCGGGTTCCAGATCGCCGAGCAGTTCCGGGTCCGGCGCGGCATGAGCCGTTCCGACGCCAAGAAGCGTGCGATCGAGATGCTCGACCAGGTCAAGATCCCGAACGCCAAGGGCCGGTTCAGCAACTTCCCGCACCAGTTCTCCGGCGGCATGCGGCAGCGCGCGATGATCGCGATGTCGCTGGCCCTCGACCCCGAGGTGCTGATCGCCGACGAGCCGACCACCGCGCTCGACGTGACCGTGCAGGCCCAGATCATGGACCTGCTCGGCGAACTCCAGCGGGAACGCCGGATGGGCATGATCCTGATCACCCACGACCTCGGCGTGGTCGCCGACGTCGCGGACCGGATCGCGGTCATGTACGCCGGCCGGATCGTCGAGGAAGCCGACGTCTACGACCTGTACGCCAAGCCGGCGCACCCGTACACCCTCGGCCTGCTCAACTCGATCCCCCGGCTGGACGAGAAGGGGCAGCAGCTCCGCACCATCAAGGGCCTCCCGCCGAACCTGATGAACATCCCGCCGGGCTGCCCGTTCAACCCGCGCTGCCCCATGGCGCAGCCGGTGTGCCGGGAGACCGTCCCCCCGCTGCTGCAGATCGGCACCGGTCGGGCCAGCGCCTGCCACTTCGCCGAGGAGCTGGTGAACCGTGACTGACAACATCATCGAAGTCCGTGACCTGGTCAAGCACTACCCGGTCACCCGGGGCATCGTGTTCAAGAAGACCATCGGCCAGGTCAAGGCCGTCGACGGCGTCTCGTTCGACCTCAAGGCCGGCGAGACGCTGGGCGTGGTGGGCGAGTCGGGCTGCGGCAAGTCGACGCTGAGTCGGGTCCTGATGAACCTGGAGAAGCCCACCGCCGGCACGGTGCACTACAAGGGCCAGGACATCGCCAAGCTCTCCGGTGGCGCGCTGCGGCGGCTGCGCCGGCAGATCCAGCTGGTGATGCAGGACCCGTACACCTCGCTGAACCCGCGGATGACCGTCGGCGACCTGATCGGCGAGCCGTTCGAGATCCACTCGGAGGTCGCGCCGCGGGGCAGCCGCCGGGACAAGGTCAAGGAACTGCTCGACCTGGTCGGCCTCAACCCGGAGCACATCAACCGGTACCCGCACCAGTTCTCCGGCGGCCAGCGGCAGCGCATCGGCATCGCCCGGGCGCTCGCCCTGCGTCCCGAGGTGATCGTCTGCGACGAGCCGGTCTCCGCCCTGGACGTCTCGATCCAGGCCCAGGTGATGAACCTGCTGGAGAAGCTCCAGAACGAGCTGGGCCTGTCGTACGTGTTCATCGCGCACGACCTGTCGGTGGTCCGGCACCTGTCGGACCGGGTCGCGGTGATGTACCTCGGCAAGATCGTGGAGATCGGCACCGAGGACGAGATCTACGAGCGGCCGACCCACCCGTACACCCAGGCGCTGCTGTCGGCGGTGCCGGTGCCGGACCCGACGCTGCGGGAGAACAAGGCGATCATCCGGCTCACCGGCGACGTGCCCTCGCCGATCAGCCCGCCGTCGGGCTGCCGGTTCCGCACCCGGTGCTGGAAGGCGCAGGACGTCTGCGCCGAGCAGCCGCCGCTGCTGGAGATCCGCCCCGGCTCGGACCACCCGAGCGCCTGCCACTTCGCCGAGAAGCGGGAGATCGTCGCCACGCACGAGGCGTGACCCGACCGGACCGCCTGCCACCGTCCACCCGACGGCGGCAGGCGGTTCGTCGTTCACCGCGGCCCACGCCCGCCGGGTCGCCGTTACAGCGGCCCGCGCCCGGCCCGCAGCAGCAGCAGCGCGAGCTGGGTGCCGTCGGCCCCCAGCTCGCTGCGGAAACGTTCCAGGATCTCCCGCTCCCGGGAGAGCACCAGCCGGGTGCCCCCGGAGGCCATCCGGGTCACCCCGACCTCCTGGGACAGCGCAGCGCGCTCCTGCCAGAGCGCGATCAGCGTCCGGTCGATCTCGTCGATCCGTTCCCTGATCGCCACGATCCGCTCGGCCGCCACCGTGTCGCCGGTGCCGGTACGGGCGGCCGCGGCTCCGGTCGGATCGGCCTCCGTGGGCTGTGCCCCGGCCGGATCGTCGTGCCGCGCGGGGCCACCGCTGGACTCCACCACGTCAGTCATCATCGTCGTACCCCTCGGGTCTCGGGCCCGGTGTTCGGATCCCGGGACGAAAAAGCCCCGGGCTCTCCGAGCCCGGGGCTTTCGTAGGTCTGTCGATCAGGCGCGACCCACGGCTGCCGGACTCCCGGTGCCGTAGTAAAAGAAGAACCGCCGCTCGATCACGACGTCGAGTATGCCGACCGGTGACCGGCCGCGCAAGCACCCGGACGGCCGAGGGAAGGGCCCGCCCGTCGTCGCGTCCACGCGTCGACGAGGGGCCCTTCCCGCCGGTCAGCCCAGCCGGGTGATGCGGTCCGCCGCCGTGGGGGCGACCGGCGCGCCGGCACCCAGGTACGCCACCAGGGCGTCCACGTCGAAGCCGGGGGCGGTGGTCCGGCCGGTGCCGCCCGCCAGCTCGGTGAACCCGTCCCCGCCGTTGGCGAGGAAGTCGTTCGTGGTGACCCGGAAGCTGGCCGCCGGGTCGACCGGGGTGCCGTTCAGGGTCAGCGCGCTCACCCGCGAGCCGGCCGGCGCGGTGCTGTCGTAGGAGTAGGTCAGCCCGGCCGACGGCTGGAGGATGCGCTGGGTGGTCTGCCCCTTGAAGCCGACGAACTGCTGCTCCAGCACGTCCTTGAGCTGCGCGCCGGTGAACGTCTGGGTGACCACCAGGTTGTTGAACGGCTGCACGGTGAACGCCTCGCCGTAGGTCACGTCACCCGGCGCCTCGCCACCGGCCGACGCCGCGTACGACAGGGAGGCCCGCACGCCGCCCGGGTTCATCAGCGCGAGCTGCGCCCCGTCGCCCTTCGTGTACGCCAGCTGCGCGTCGGCGATCACGTCACCCATCGGGCTCTCCCCGTTGGGCCGGGCGTCCCGGACGATGTCCGCGCTGATCTTCCCGACCACCCGGTTGGCGATCGGGGCGACCGCCGTGCGGTACTTGTCGGCCAGCGCCTTCGCGCCCGCGTCGACCAGCGCCGGGTTCTTGGCGAACACCCCGCCGGTCTGCTGCCAGGTCCCGTCGGCGTTGCGTACGCCGTTCTCCACGATCACGTTCTTCGCGGTGATGCCGGTGAACCGGCCGGTCCGCCGGTCCAGCGAGTAGTCGATGTCGGTGACCAGCTGACCGTTGTTGCCGGCGCTGGTGACCACGCTCGGCTTGCCCGAGGAGTTCGGCAGCGAGCAGGAGTAGAAGCGGTGGGTGTGCCCGGAGACCACCACGCCGAACTCCGGCCGCAGGCCCTTGACGATGTCGACGATCGGGCCGGAGAAGTTGGCGCAGTCGGAGACGCCCGGGGTGGCCGGCGGCGCGGACTGCGCGCCGCCCTCGTGCACCAGCAGCACCATCGCCTTGACACCGAACAGCTTGAGCAGGCCACCCCACTTGTTGGCGGTCTGCACCTCGTCGGTGAAGGTGACGTCCTTGATGCCGGCCGGGTTGACGATGCCCGGGGTGCCCTCCAGGGTGACCCCGACGAAGCCGACCGGCACGCCGCCGACGAACTTCACGTCGATCGGGGGCAGGATCGGCAGCTTGGTCTTCTTGTTGATGGTGTTGGCGGCCAGGTAGGTGAACTTCGCGCCGGCGAAGCCGTCGCCGTCCTGGCAGCCGTCGACCGGGTGGCAGCCGCCCTTGTCGATCCGGAGCAGCTCCTTGACGCCCTCGTCGAACTCGTGGTTGCCGACCGAGCTGACGTCCAGGCCGACCTGGTTCATCAGCTCGATGGTGGGCTCGTCGTGGAAGGCGGCGCTGACCAGCGGGGTGGCCCCGATCAGGTCGCCGGCGCCGACGGTGGTGGTGGACCGGCCCTCGGCCTTCGCCTCGGCCCGCAGCTTCTTCAGCCAGGTGGCCAGGTATTCCACCCCGCCGGCCGGGGTGCCGTTGACGGTGGCACCGCTGCCGCCGGGCGGGTCGATCGCGCCGTGGAAGTCGTTGTAGCTGAGGAACTGGCCCTTGACCTCGCCGCCCGTCGCGGTGGCGTACGAGACGGCGACCGGGGCGAGGCCGGCCCCGGGGGCGGCGTCGGCCGGCGGCGTGGTGGCGCGGCCGGTGATGGGCAGGCTGGCCACGACGGCCAGGGCGAGGGCCGGCGCGGCGAGGTGACGCAGCACGGCCCGACCGCGCGAGCGCGGTTGACTCATGGTTGTTCTCCCAAGTCGTCTACGGGGGAGCAGGCGGGGATTTCCCGGGTCATCGTCGCGCCTCGGGGCGGAAGATGCCAGTGGGGCCACCGTGACAGGTTCGTCTCAGTCCGGGCCGGTCGGCGGCCGGGACGTGCGGGCGGTGGCGGGGCACGATCCGCGCCGGGCGTGCGCGGGCGGGAAGTGTCCGCCCGACGGCATAGACTCGCCGTGCGATGCATCCTCTCTTCGACATCCCCGCGTCCCCGCCCGCGCCCGAGTCCGCGCCGGTTCCGCCGCGCCGGCCGGGCCCGACCCGCCACCTCGACCCGCAGGCCCTGGTGGAGGGCCTGAACGGTCCCCAGCGCGACGCGGTCACCCACGCCGGCTCGCCGCTGCTGATCGTGGCCGGGGCCGGGTCCGGCAAGACCCGGGTGCTCACCCACCGGATCGCCTACCTGCTCGCCGCGCGGGACGTCCATCCCGGCGAGATCATCGCGATCACCTTCACCAACAAGGCCGCCGGCGAGATGAAGGAGCGGGTGGCCCACCTGGTCGGCCCGCGCGCCCGGCTGATGTGGGTGTCGACGTTCCACTCCGCCTGCGTGCGCATCCTGCGCGCCGAGCACGAGCACGCCGGCCTGAAGTCGACCTTCTCCATCTACGACGCCGACGACTCCCGCCGGCTGATGCAGCTGGTCGCCCGGGAGCTGGATCTCGACCCGAAGCGCTACCCGGCCCGGGGGTTGGCCGCCCAGGTGTCCAACCTGAAGAACGAGCTGGTCGACCCGGAGGAGTTCGCCGGCCGGGCCAAGGGGCCCAACGAGCGGGCGCTGGCCGAGGCGTACACGCTCTACCAGCGGCGGCTGCGGGAGGCGCACGCGCTGGACTTCGACGACCTGATCATGACGACGGTGCACCTGCTCCAGTCGCACCCGCACGTCGCGGAGAGCTACCGACGCCGGTTCCGGCACGTCCTGGTCGACGAGTACCAGGACACCAACCACGCGCAGTACACCCTGATCAAGGAACTGGTCGCCGGCACCGAGGGGCTCGCCCCGGCCGAGCTGTGCGTCGTCGGTGACGCCGACCAGTCGATCTACGCGTTCCGGGGCGCGACGATCCGCAACATCCTGGAGTTCGAGCGGGACTTCACCGACGCCCGCACCATCCTGCTGGAGCAGAACTACCGCTCCACCCAGACCATCCTCAGCGCGGCCAACGCGGTGATCGACCGGAACACCTCCCGCAAGCCCAAGCGGCTGTGGAGCGACGCCGGCGCGGGCGAGCAGATCGTCGGCTACGTCGCCGACACCGAGCACGCCGAGGCCGACTGGGTGGGCCGGGAGGTCGACCGGCTGGTCGACGCGGGGGAGACCCGCCCCGGCGACGTCGCCGTCTTCTACCGCACCAACGCCCAGTCCCGGGTCTTCGAGGAGGTGTTCATCCGGGTCGGCCTGCCCTACAAGGTGGTCGGCGGGGTGCGCTTCTACGAGCGCAAGGAGGTCCGCGACGCGCTGGCCTACCTGCGCGCGGTGGTCAACGACGACGACACGGTCAGCCTCCGCCGGGTGCTGAACACCCCGCGCCGGGGCATCGGCGACCGGGCCGAGGCGTGCGTCGAGGCGCTGTCCAGCCGGGAGCGGATCTCCTTCGGGGCGGCGCTGCGCCGGGCCCGGGAGGCGCCGGGCATCTCCACCCGGGCCGCCAACTCCATCGCCGAGTTCGTCGCGCTGCTCGACGGCGCCCGTGAACTGGCCGAGGAGGGCACCCCGGAGGAGGTGCTGGAGGCGCTGCTGACCCGTTCGGGCTACCTGACCGAGCTGGAGGAGAGCGTCGACCCGCAGGACGCCGGCCGGGTCGACAACCTCCAGGAACTGGTGAGCGTCGCCCGCGAGTACACCGAGCGGATCGAGGCGCTGGGTGCCGACGACGAGCGGGCCACCCTGGCCGGTTTCCTGGAGCAGGTGGCGCTGGTCGCCGACGCCGACCAGATCCCTTCCGACGACCCCGACCACCAGGGCGTGGTCACCCTGATGACCCTGCACACCGCCAAGGGCCTGGAGTTCCCGGTGGTGTTCCTGACCGGCCTGGAGGACGGCGTCTTCCCCCACCTGCGGTCGCTGGGCGACACCCGGGAGCTGGAGGAGGAGCGGCGGCTGGCGTACGTGGGCATCACCCGGGCCCGGCAGCGGCTCTACCTGTCCCGGGCGGTCACCCGTTCGGCCTGGGGGCAGCCGTCGTACAACCCGCCGTCGCGTTTCCTGGAGGAGCTGCCGCCGGAGCTGGTGCGCTGGGAACGCACCGAGGGGACGTACACCTCGTGGGCCGGTGGGGGCGGTGGCGTCGGGGGTCGCGCGGACCGCGCGCCCGGCGGGCGGAGCGGCTTCACCGGGGGTACCCCGAGAGCGGCGGAGCTGGCGAAACGGCTCGGGGTGGACGCCAGTCGGCTGGCCACCGCCAGCGAGCTGCCGCAGGGGCCGAAGGTGTCGGCCGGCGACCGGGTCAACCACCAGCGCTACGGCCTGGGGCGGGTGCTCGCGGTCGAGGGTCACGGGCCGAGCGCCCGCGCGCAGATCGACTTCGGCGACCAGACCATGTGGCTGGTGCTGCGGCACGCCCCGCTCGACAAGCTCTGAGGCGAGGCCGGCGGGGCCGGGGCCGCGGGGGGGCCGGGCGGGGCCCGGGGGGGGTCCGGGCCGGCCGCCCC